>DATEEW010000169.1:0-6225 GCA_035280965.1 Burkholderiales bacterium | reverse complement strand
CAACTCGGAAATCCATCTGGATCGCCGGATGTACGAAAAGCGGATCTTCCCCGCGATAAACGTCAACCGCTCCGGAACCCGCCGCGAAGAACTGCTGATCAAACCGGAAATCCTGCAGAAGATATGGGTGTTGCGTAAGTTACTGTATCCAATGGATGATTTGGAAGCAATGGAGTTCCTGCTGGACAAAATCAAAGGTACCAAGACAAACGGGGACTTTTTCGACTCGATGCGGCGCGGTTGAACCGGCATCACCACG
This sequence comes from Burkholderiales bacterium, assembly GCA_035280965.1. Lineage (GTDB taxonomy): Bacteria > Pseudomonadota > Gammaproteobacteria > Burkholderiales > SG8-39 > DATEEW01. The sequence goes on along the minus strand of DATEEW010000169.1, from coordinate 5,966 downwards.
AAGTCGGCTTGCCCTCCCCGCACCGGCCTGCGGCACCGCGTCCGGGCAGCCACTTCTTCGACTCCATGCGGCGCGGCTGACCGGCATCACCACGAAGTCGGCTTGCCCTCCCCGCACCGACCTGCGGCACCGCGTCCGGGTAGCCACTTCTTCGACTCCATGCGGCGCGGCTGAACCGGCACTATTACAAAACCGGTTTTGCCAGTCCATTTGCCTCATGCCCCTCTCTCTGGGATAATCCCGCCCTTTCGTTTTGGGCTTGAAACGCTGGGCGGGCGCCCGAGCGGAACCAAGCCGTTTAAAGGAATGCCATGAAAGCCGAAATTCATCCCGCGTATCAGGACACCGAAGTGACCTGCTCCTGCGGCAGCAAATTCACCACCCGTTCCACCATGGGCAAACCGCTGCACGTGGAAGTGTGCTCCGCCTGCCACCCCTTCTATACCGGCAAGCAGAAAATCGTCGACACGGCCGGCCGTGTTGAGAAATTCCGTCAGAAATACGCGAGCAAGTCCGCCTAAGGACTCCCGCTCTTCAGACAAAAAGGCAGCTACGGCTGCCTTTTGTTTTTTGCGGCCCCATATTGCGACTACCGGCTTTGAGAGTTGCGCCGCTACAATGCGCCGTGTCCTGGGGCATAGCTAAAACAACTCTTTTAAAGCCCGCAACGTGAACCAACTTTTCTCTCGCATTCCGCTTCCCTTGCATGGTTGGCCGCTGATCGGGCTGGCCATCGCTTTTTTATTGCCCGGGCTGATCGGCCACGACCCCTGGAAAACCGCCGATGCCATCGGCATCGGCGTCGTCCATCAGATGCTTACAACGGGAAATTGGCTGACGCCCCAACTTGCGGGCGAAGCTTTTTTGCAGGACGGGCCCATCTATTTCTGGGTCTCGGCTCTGTTCGCAAAGCTGCTGAGTTTCGCGCTACCGGTCCATGAAGGCGCTCGCTTTGCGAGCACCTTCTTCGTCGTTCTCGCCCTGCTTTGGGTGCGCTTGGCCGCGCGCGAACTGTACGGAAAAAACGAAGGCGACCTGTCGATGCTGGCGCTATTAGGCTCGGTGGGTTTGATGTGGCATGCCCACGAAGCCGCCCCCGAAATGGCCATGCTCGCCGGCTTGGCGGGCGCTTATTACGGGCTCTCGATTTCCTACCGCCGCCCGGTAAAAGGCGGCATTTTTTTCGGCATCGGTTGCAGCCTCGCCTTTCTCGCCAAAGGATTGCCCGGACTTGCGCAGCCTTTGCTCGCCGCGCTATTGGTGCTTCCCTTCTGCGCGGAAATGCGCAAGCGCGATTTCGGTTTTGCGGTCGGGCTCGGTTTATTGGTAATGCTGCCCTTCGTCCTCTTCTGGCCTTGGCTGCTGATACAGCAGGCACCAGCCTACTTCGAAGAGTGGTGGGCCTGGCAATTCTCGAACATTAGCAATCCGCCGCATCTAGAAGAATTTCTTTACTACCTCAAAACATTGGGGTGGGCCGCGTGGCCGATCTGGCCGCTTACACTTTGGGCGGCATGGAATTTCCGCAAGCGCCTCAACGATCCGGCTTATGCAGTGCCTCTCGTCGGGGCCTTCGTTTGTCTGGTTTTGCTCATGTTTATTCATTCGCCGAATGAAATGGATGCGCTCGCCTTATTGATCCCACTCGCGATTCCGGCAGGTAGTGCCGCCGTGCGCTTGCGTCGCGGCGCTGCGAATGCGCTCACCTGGTTCGCGATCATGAACTTCAGCATGATGGCCTTCTTCCTGTGGCTGATGTGGTTCGCCGCCTTGAGCGGCATGCCGGCCAAACTGTCATCGAACGTTTTTCGTTTGGCTCCCGGTTTCGAGTTCAGTTTTCAATGGATCGCGTTCATCGCCGCCGTGATGATGACGCTGGGCTGGCTGGTGCTGATTCTGCGCAGCGAACGCTCAACACTGCGCAGCCTCACCCACTGGGCCGCGGGCATGACGCTTTGCTGGGGCTTGGCGGCAACATTATGGCTGGACTGGATCGACCACGGTCGCTCCTATCGCACGGTGGCGCAGGCCGCACGCAAGCAATTGCCGCGGCATTACACTTGCATTGAAAGTCGCGGCCTGGGAATAAGCCAGCGGGCGGTCTTCGACTATCACGCCGGCATTGTGACGAAACGCCAGGAGGTCCACGGCAAGATGAACTGCCCCTATCTTTTGGTGGAAACCAAGACGGACGAATCGCGTGCGAGCCCCGGTCCACAATGGCGATTGATATGGACGGGGAACCGCCCGCGCGATCGCGAGCGCTATCGTCTATATCGCAAATTGTGAGGATGCAATGGAGGCTTTGAACGACACCGCGGCATGGCGCGCACTAAAGCTGCATCATGCGCAACTCAATACCGTTCATATGCGCGATCTGTTTGCGACGAATCCTCGACGCGCGGAGCGCATGCGTTGCGAAGCGGCGGGCCTGTATCTGGATTACGCCAAGCATCGGATCAATGATGAAACCCTGAGTTTGCTATTGTCGCTCGCGAATACGCGCGCGTTGCCCGCATGGCGCGACAGCATGTTCGCAGGCGAACCGATCAACAATAGCGAAGGCCGCGCGGTCCTGCATACGGCTTTGCGCGCTTCGCCGGCGCCTGCGGAAGTCAGCGCCACCCTAAAGCGCATGTATGCCTTCGCCGATTCGCTACGCGATGGAACGCTAAAAGGCGCCACCGGCCTTGCATTCACCGACGTCGTGAATATTGGTATTGGCGGGTCCGATCTGGGACCCCGCATGGTCGTGCGCGCACTGAGACGACAATGTACGAATCGGCCGCGGATGCACTTTGTCGCCAACGTCGACCCCGAGGATCTCAATAGCGTGCTCGCCGATTTGAATCCGGCCACGACCTTGTTCATTGTCGCCTCCAAAACCTTTACTACCGCCGAAACGCTAAGCAACGCGAGGCGCGCGCGCACTTGGTTGGAACTCAAATTAGGTACGGGAAATAGTGGCGCTCATTTCGCAGCCGTCAGTTCCAATGTAGCGGCGGCGCAAGCCTTCGGCATTTCCGCTGAGCGCGTATTCCCAATGTGGGATTGGGTGGGCGGCCGCTATTCATTGTGGTCAGCAGTGGGCCTCTCAATCGCAATCGCCATTGGTCCGCAAGGTTTCGACGCCTTGCTTGAAGGCGCGCGAGCGATGGACGCTCACTTCCGCGAAGCCCCACTTGAAAACAATATGCCGGTATTGCTGGCACTGCTGGGCATTTGGTACACCAATTTTTTCGGTGCGCAGACGCATGCGGTACTGCCCTATTGCGCCGACTTGGAGTTGCTCGCGGATTTCTTGCAACAACTCGACATGGAGTCCAACGGCAAACGCGTTGACCGCGACGGCAAGCCGCTGAATTATGCAACGGCCCCCGTGTTATGGGGAAGCGTAGGCACCAACGGTCAACACGCCTTCCATCAGTTGCTGCACCAAGGCACATTGGTGATGCCTAGTGATTTCATCGTGGTTGCAGAAACGCCCAACCCCGACGATGCCGAAGCCCATCGAATGCTACTCGCCAATGCGCTCGCCCAAAGCGCGGCCTTGATGAGCGGTCGCGCCAACGTGGCCGAGCCGCATCGCGACTATCCCGGCAATCAACCTTCGAGCACCATTGTGTTACGACGCCTTGAACCGCACAGTGTCGGCGCGTTGGTCGCGCTGTACGAACACAAAGTATTCGTACAAGGTGTCGTCTGGGGCATCAACAGCTTCGACCAATGGGGCGTTGAATTGGGCAAGAGTCTGGCGCAAAGCCTGACGCCTGCCTTGTCCAGCGGCAAGGCGCCGCAAGATAGCGATACCTCTACCCGTTCGTTGATCGCAAAGCTGCTTGGCTAGCTCGCGTCCGCTTTAGCAATAACGCTTTAAATTCCTCACGCGCCGGCCTATAAAAAACGGGCGACCGTTCCCCTTGAGGTCGGAACTGTTCTTGCATAAGCACTGTGCCGCACTCAACGGCACACGGTGCACACCAAGGCTTGGACTCGATCGCGCAATGTGCTTCGAGCACGCAACCGCGAAAGTACGCCAGATCAACGTTCGAACTCTCACAAAGGACTCCAAATGGGAAACAGTCGAGCAATAGCGTATCGCCATACATTGCGCGGGATTTGCTTAGCAAGCGTCGTTGCCTTTGGTCCAGTCGTCCAGGCACAAACCAAAGACGCCACTTTCCCGCTTCAACCCCTGGCTGGCGCGCCAACCAAACTCAAAATTCCGGGCAGCAAAGGCGAGGTCTATTACGTCCCGTCGACAGTGAACACCGTCAAGTGGGGCTATCTGCCCAATGCGGAAACCAAGGCCGTTTTAATGGTTCCTTCAGGCAGCACCGTCGTTTTCGATACGGTCTCGCACGAGGGCATTCTGGAAGACCAAGGTCGCGACCCGTTGAAGTATTTCGAATCCAAAGGCGTACCGGCCAATTTGGTGCTCAAAGATGCTATCGCCATCGCCGGATCCAATACAGCACATGACTTCGCCAAAGATGGCCCGCACATCGTGACCGGTCCGGTGGCGATCGAAAACGCCGAACCGGGTGACGTTCTGAAAATCGAGGTGCTTTCGATCGTACCGCGCGTACCTTACGGCGTGGTATCGAACCGACATGGCAAGGGCGCCTTGCCCGGGGAGTTCCCTGAAAACGCCGGCCCGCAGCCGGATGCGTCGGCCGCACATCCCGAGCGATTCGCCAATGTGTCCATTTACACGCCGATCCGAAAGATCAACGGACAATGGCACGGCATTATGAAAACCAAAAATGGACAAGAGGTCCGTTACCTCACGCAGCCGTTCATGGGCATTATGGGCGTAGCGCCGAACACCACCGATCCGGTCCATTCCGTTCCGCCCGCAGTCTACGGCGGAAACATCGACATCAACGATTTGGGTGTCGGCTCCACCTTATATCTGCCGGTATTCGTCGCGGGCGCCAACTTCTATACCGGCGACCCCCATATGAGCCAAGGCGACGGCGAAGTGGCGTTGACGGCGCAAGAACATTCGCTCAGACCCACCTTCCGTCTAACGTTGCTTAAAAAAGGCGACGCCCGGATTCCCAGCAGTTCGGGAACGCTCAGCAAACCCTTTGCCGAAACCAAGGATTACTGGATTCCGATCGGTTTAAACGCGGACCTCGACGATGCGATGAAGGACGCGACGCGGGAGTCGGTACGCTTCCTCAGCGAACAGCTCGGCATGGATCGGGCCACGGCGCTCGCGTATCTGTCGGCAGTGACCGATTACGAGGTTTCGCAGGTGGTCGACAGAACCAAGGGCATACACGCTTTGATCCGGAAATCGGATTTCTCTGAAGTTCTCAAAGCTTCGCCAAAACCCAAATAAGCTTTCGCGCACGTCGACCTCGCCGCAAGGCGAGGTCGGCTATTATCCTGTGAATGCTCGCGCGGTATCCGCGACCCGCATCCATCCGGAAACGACCGATCCCTTGAAACGACTCAAGACCAAAGACGAGGAACACGTATGAACGAAGATCGCTTCAACCAAAGCATTCGCGCTTTTCTGAAAAATGTGGGCGTGCGTTCCCAACGTGAAATCGAACAAGCGGTGGATCAGGCCCGCGCAGCGGGCAAGCTAAAGGGAAACGAAAAGCTGCCGGCTCACATGCAGCTCGAAATTCCTTCACTAGGAATTTCGGTGCGCTTCGATCACGAAATCGAACTGGAGTAGCGGAGGGCCTATCTCACCGCGCCGCACAGCCGCGACCGAGGCGATTTGACGTCATGGCAAGGCGCCGACGACGACATTTGGTTATTCCAAATTAGAGGGAGGCAACACAGGCAGGACGGCAAATCGTCCGGTCCCTCCGGGTTGCCGTTCAAAAGCGGCGTCTGCGTTGTTGCGGCCCCTTGCAATAGATGGCTATTGCTACGGGTCCGCGGCCTAGCATCCATCCGCTTTGAGCGTGCAACGTGGCTCGCGCGGCGCGGTGAGATAGGCC
>DATEEW010000168.1:0-3791 GCA_035280965.1 Burkholderiales bacterium | reverse complement strand
CCGCTCATGCGAAACGGTTGAGTCGGCCGGGGCACGGCGCGGCGCGCAAATGGGCGTCCTGCGCTGCGACCACCCCGACATCGAAGAATTCATCCACGCCAAGGACAAAGGCGATCTCACCAACTTCAATATTTCCATCGGCGTGACCGATCCCTTCATGCAGGCGGTGGAAAAAGACGGCGAAGTAGAACTCGTGCACAAAGCCGAGCCCGCGCCCGATTTGCTGGAAGAAGGCGCCTATCAACGCGAGGACGGGTTGTGGGTCTATCGCAAGCTGCGCGCGCGCGATCTATGGGAACAGGTCATGCGTTCGACTTATGATCATGCGGAACCGGGTGTGCTGTTCATCGATCGCATGAATCGCGACAACAATCTTTACTACTGCGAAACAATCGAGGCGACGAATCCCTGCGCCGAGCAACCGCTGCCGCCGTATGGTTGCTGCTGCCTCGGCTCGATCAATCTGACATGCTTTATCAGCCGCCCTTTCAGCGACAAAGCGGAATTCGATTTTGCAGGTTTCGGCAAAGTGGTGGAAACCGCTGTGCGCATGCTCGATAACGTGTTGGACACCACGCATTGGCCGCTGGCGCAACAGCATGAAGAAGCGCAAGCAAAACGACGAGTCGGTCTTGGCTTCACCGGTCTGGGTGATGCGCTGATCATGCTCCGCGTCCAATACGACACGCCCGAAGCACTTGCAGTGGCCGCAAAAATTTCCGAAGCGATGCGCGACCGCGCTTATCTGGCGAGCGTGGAACTCGCACGCGAACGCGGCGCCTTCCCCCTCTTCAATGCGGATATGTATTTATCGGGCGGCAATTTCGCTTCGCGTCTGCCCGCCGAGATCAAGCAGCGCATCCGCTCGCACGGCCTGCGCAATTCGCATCTGCTATCCATCGCGCCCACGGGCACCATCAGCCTCGCGTTCGCTGACAATGCTTCGAACGGTATCGAACCGCCGTTCTCGTGGACCTATACGCGCAAGAAACGCATGATCGACGGGACGTGGAAAGAATACCAAGTCGAAGATTACGCATGGCGCGTCTACAAACACGCGGGCGGCGATATGAACGCATTGCCGCCTTATTTCGTCACCGCGCTCGAAATCTCCGCGCAAGCGCACAAGAATATGGTCGCCGCTGTCGCGCCTTATGTGGACACGAGCATTTCCAAAACGGTGAACGTGCCCGAGGACTATCCCTACTCCGATTTCGAGGATTTGTATTTGTCGGCGTGGAAGGCGGGCCTCAAGGGTTTGGCCACCTACCGGCCGAATGCCATATTGGGCTCGGTGCTGTCGGTCGAAAGCAGCGAAAAGAAACAGCCGCAAGACGTCGTGTTGAGAGAAGCGAATCGCCGCCTGTCGATCAAATCGCTACCCGCGCCGGTCCTGTCTTCACTGGTATGGCCGGGACGCCCGAGCCTCCCCGACGGCAATCTTTCGTGGACTTATATGCTTTCGCATCCGGGCGGCGAGTTCGCGCTGTTCGTCGGCCATATCGACAAGGAAGGCCAGTCCTTCCCCTTCGAGGCCTGGGTCAACGGCACCGAACAACCGCGCGGCTTAGGTGCGGTTGCGAAGTCGCTTTCCATGGACATGCGCGCGAACGATCGCGCGTGGCTCGCTTTGAAACTCGACGTGCTGGCCAAGACTCCGGGCGACGAATCTTTCGACATGCCCTTCCCACCCAACGGCGAGAAGAAGCGTGTGCCGAGCGTTGTCGCTGGCGTGGCGCAGGCAATTCGTTATCGTTGCGAACGATTGGGCGCGCTCAATAGCGAAGGAACGACGCCGGTACTCGATTCGATGTTCAGCGTGCAGGAACCGAAGACGGGTACCGACGGCACGCTTTCGTGGAGCGTCGATATCCAGAACCCCGCCTCGGGCGAAGACTTCGTACTGGGCTTGAAGGAAATCACGCTGCCCGATGGCGTAACGCGTCCTTATGCGATGTTCCTCGCGGGTCATTATCCGCGCGCGCTCGATGGTCTCGCGCGCTTGTTATCGCTGGATATGCGCGTGATGGACCCGGCATGGATCGGCATGAAGTTGCGCAAGCTGCTCAATTATTCCGAACCGCTAGGCGATTTCATGGCATTCGTGCCGGGCGAACGCCGGCAGCAAAATTGGCCGTCGACAGTAGCGTATGTGGCCAAGCTGATCATTCATCGCTATGCCATGTTGGGCGTGCTCGATGAAGACGGTTATCCGACCCGCGAAATGGGCATTCTCGAAGCACCGCGCGAATCGAATCAACCTCGCGTACAGCAAGGCGCGTTATGCAACGAATGCGGCAACAGCACCGTGATTAAAAAAGACGGTTGCGATTTCTGCACCGCTTGCGGTGCGGTCGGTTCCTGCGGTTAAAACGCGTCGCGATTGCGTCTTTGCGCGGCATTGAGCAGGCGCGCGGTAGAAACGACCGCGCGTTTGTGCGAGCCCCTGCCGATCGCGCCGCCGGCATCTTCCGCCCACACCTCGAACCGATATAGCTTTCCCTCTCGCCCGAGGTAGCGCGCATGCGCGGTGACCGTGGCGCCGATTGGTGTAGCTGCGTCATGCGAAACATCGATCGCCACGCCCACCGACAATTCGTCGTCAACCAGGATCGGTTTCAGTACACGTGCAGCAGCTATTTCCATCAGCGCAACCATGCGCGCAGTCGCAAAGACACGGGGGAAGGCGTCGCTGCTATCTCGACTGATGACCGACGCCAAGTCGGTTTCTGCGACGACAAGACTCGCCTTTGCCTCTACACCCGTTTGTAGATACTGGTTCATTGCGAATAGGAAGCCAAATTCAAAGGGATCTGAGAACGATGGATAAGAGGGACTCGGAAATAACAAGTCTGCCATCGCGCACGCGAAATGACACCCCGTTTGCACGAAGAATCTATTTTGCTCGGGCGATGCGCGTTTTTACGCTTTTGAACACATTGCCCCACATTGGGTGTCCTGCTTCAGCCGGAGAGAGTTCCAGATCGGGATCCAACGCCAAAGCCGCCGCGAATTGCTCTCGGCAGGTCGCTTCGCGCCCGGCGGCGCAATCGATGAACGCCAGATATTTATGTGCCGTCACGCGATCTTTTTTAAAAGCCAACCCTTCGGTCAGTGCCGCATTCAAGCTTTCGCCCGATTTTTTGTAATTCGCTTCTTCGTACTGGTTCAAACCCTGTATGAGCAGGCGTTCCGCCTTGCCGGTGACCCGGTCTTCCCAGCCTCTATCGCGCATATCGGTCGCCGCGCAACCGGCTAACAGCGCGAGTATCGCGACGCTAAACAATCGATTCATAGAATTACTCGAATTTGTGTTTGATGCGGCGCGTATCGCCCGCAGCTACGTTCAGTTCTACCGTATGCGAGGGAAGATTGCCATTCCGAATTTCAACTCGATGCTTTCCGGGGGAAACGGAAATGGTGGACAAAGGCGGCGTGGTACCGCGCGATTCTCCGTCGATAAACACTTCGCCCCACGGCGCTGCGGCAATCACAAGAGTGGCGGTTTCGGCGACAGCAGGCGCGGTGACCGCCGGGGATGGGGTCGGCGACGCTTTGCGCGCCTTTTTGACTTTGGGTTTGCTCTCGACTTTAGCGGGAACCGTAGTCATACCTGTCGCCGCGACGCGTGGCTCGGGCGATACAACCGGGGGTGCCATGCTCGCCTGTGGCGGTGGCAGCGCCTCTACTTTTACCGGAGCGCTGATCACTTTCTGCTGCTGCGGGCGAGTCTCCTTCGTTGCGATTTGCACGATAGGAACACTCTCGATATGCGTCTGGGTCTGTGGCTC
>DATEEW010000167.1:0-3325 GCA_035280965.1 Burkholderiales bacterium | reverse complement strand
GCTTAGCGATCCGGGTCGGGTCAAGCTAAAAGGCGATCGCTTGATGATCGTCACTCACGGCACTTCGTTTCACGATTCTCGCTTGGCAACCAAGCGCGGCATTGACGAGGCCGTGCTGTATGCCAAGAACCATAAGATCCCTATCGTTTATTTACAGGACGAAACGCCTCCGCAGTTCTATTTCATGCAGGACTGTGAACCCGATTATTGGGTCCGTTCGGAAGGTGGGGAGCTAGGGTTCGAGATCGAAGCCAATCATGTGTATATCGTCGGTGGCCATTTGGAGCTCTGCCTCTCGGTCACCGTGCACGATATATTGCAGTCCTGGGCCAAACAAAAAAAATCCAAAGTCACCCTCACTTATTTGATGGATGGGATTTATTCCAACGGCAAGAATCTCGACCGCGACGCCCCCTACTACCGCGATTTTGAAAAATTCATGAGCGTGGTGACCTATCGCCGTCCGGGCGGCGAGCATTGGCCAAAACTCACCTTGCTCGAAACCTTGGGAGTGATCCGTGAAGAAGCAGATGAATTGAAATATATAAAAGACATCTTGCCGCATTACGACCGCACCATGGCGGGCTATCGCGTCGAACTGACGATGAACGATTCGGTCGTCAAGCTACTGCAGTCTTCAAAAGCAGGTGGTTGGACCCCACCCACCATTCGATTTGAATTTCTGGATTCCGCTATAGATCTGTCGGAAGATCGTCCGGAGAGATAACTGCAACCGAACCGGAACTTCACAACGGCTTGAAGCGCTGCTGACCTTCGGCAAGTAAACTATCAAACAGCTCCGTGGGCCGCACCCATAGCGAGCGCGCCTTGGGCCATAGCTGTTCATACACGGTCATCAACTCCAAGCTTTCAGAATGAGTGGCGACGCCGACCACGCGATACAAACCGCCTTTGTAATGTCGATGCGTCGCAATGGCGAGGGCTTCTGCTTCGGTCATAGTCGATATACTTTCAAAACGAACCATTCATTAAGGGCGTTGCACATTCGGCATGAACGCACTTCAACTTCAGGAATACCTGCACACTCATATTCCGTTATCTAAAGCGATGCAAGTCGAAGCGGTCGTCGTAGAACCTGAGACGGTCATTTTGGCCGCGCCGCTGGCGCCCAATATCAATCATCGCGAAACGGTATTCGGCGGGAGCGCCGCAGCGATCGCCACCCTTGCTGCATGGTCCTTGATCCACACTCGTCTAGTGAGCGCGGGGCTGGCCAGCCGCCTCGTCATTCAACGCAGCAACATGCAGTATGACGCGCCGATTGCGGGTGAGTTTCGCGCTCGAGCCTTCGCCCCGACTGAGCAAACCTGGGATGATTTTCTCCGCATGCTACGAAAGAAGGGGCGTGCACGCGTTGTCATCAGCGCCGCCCTCGAGTACGGGGGCCAAAGCGTGGGGCGGTTCGAAGGCGAGTTCGTCGCCCTAGATGTATAGCAGGCGGTAGAATCGCGCATCGCTTTGCGGGACCACGTATGAAACGCACGCTTCCGATCATTATCGTATTGCTGATTGCCGCAGTCGGCGGCGGCTACTACTGGTGGCAAAACCGTCCAGCCGCCGAATCGACTACACCGACGGTGACTACAAACGGCGACACCTCACCCATTCCTCCGGCCGCGGAGCCGGCGATCAAATATCCTATCGAGGCGATCGCTTCCGATGAAGAGGCCCCCCCGCCGGCACCGGAAAAAGCAGAGGAAAGCATCGCCACAGCACTGGTCGACCTGCTCGGGCAGGAAAGTGTGGCGGCCTTCCTGCGTACCGGCAATCTCGTTCAGCGTGTAACGGCCACGGTGGACAATCTCGATCGCAGCTTCGCCTCGCCGCGCCTATGGCCCGTCCAGCCCATATCGGGACGTTTCACCATTGAGGGCACCGGCGAGGAGACCTATATCGCTGCACAAAATAGTGCGCGTTACACGCCCTTCGTCGAATTCGTCGATTCCATCGATACCGCTCGCGCGGCGGCGCTGTATGCGCGGCTGTACCCTCTATTCCAGAATATGTATGCGGCGCTCGGCTTTCCGGGGAAGTATTTCAACGATCGCGTCATTGCGGTCATCGATCACTTGCTCGCGACGCCCGAAATCGAGGGCCGTATCGCAGTCAAACTCATCGAAGTGGCAGGCGAAGACAAACCTCTGCGCCCTTGGGTGAATTATCGCTATGTCGATCCGAACCTCGAAGCCTTATCCAGCGGCCAGAAAATCATGTTGCGTGTCGGCAAGGATCATCGCAAACGACTGAAATCCAAACTCGCCGAAATCCGCCGTTATCTAACCGGGGGTGGCGCGCGTCTTTGATGACAACGGCATCCCGCTTGCTGTCCATATCGTATCAACCTGCGATTGAGCGGAATGTCTACAACGCCCAGCGTCCGGATCGATATCTGGAGCGACTATGTGTGTCCCTTTTGTTACCTTGAGCTGCCGATTATCGATCAGCTTCAAGAACTATACGGACGCAGCCTGATCGTCAATTGGCGAGCCTTCGAACTGCGCCCGGAACCCACGCCCATGCTCGAACCACAAGGCGAATATTTGCGCGCCACGTGGGAACGATCGGTCTTTCCAATGGCACAACGACGCGGCAGACCCATCAAGTTGCCGCCGATACAGCCCCGCAGCCGTATAGCCTTCGAGGCTGCGGAGTTTGCGCGCGAACGTTTTTCCTTCGATGGCATGCATCGAGCGCTTTTCCGCGCTTTTTTCGAAGAGGGTCGGGATATCGGCGATGCGGAAGTGTTGGAAGATATCGCCAGCGGCGTGGGGTTGGATCGCAAAGCACTGCGCAGCGCGTTGGCGACGCAGCGCTATACCGATCGCGTTCTGCAAGACCAAATGGCGGCGCGACAGCTAGGTTTGCGGGCGGTACCGGCGATGTTACTGCGACGTTTCGCTGAGCCCCTGCAACAGGCACGCGTCTTTGGCGGGGCGATGGCCTATGAACAAGTCAACGCGGCCGTGGCAACTCTGAGCGCGACGTCTTAGTCGCTTTCCTTACGAATCGGCAACCCGAGCGCCCGCCATCCTTCGATGCCGAGTTTGCGCAAGGTTTCCATATTCTTCAAATAAATGGTTTCGGCTTCGGGAAAGACTTCCACGGCCTTGTCGATGCTCTCTTCTCGCAACAAGTGCAACATCGGATAGGGCGAGCGATTGCTGTAGTTGCTAATGTCGTCCGCTTCCGTGTCGGCGAAACGATACTCAGGATGGAAGCTGGCTACCTGTAACACTCCCGATAGTTCCAGCGCCTCCACCGCAGCGTCCGCCACATCGAGAAAATCGTTGTAGTCGGAAAAGTC
>DATEEW010000166.1:0-2265 GCA_035280965.1 Burkholderiales bacterium | reverse complement strand
GATAACGCTCGCGGTTGCGCTGGAATTCCAACTGCATGTTCAAGTCGAGCGCATTGCGGTTGCCGTAGTGATCGACTTGAATGGAGTGGTCGACGACCAGATCAACCGGCACCAGGGGCTCGATCACTTTCGGATTCTTGCCCATGCGATGCGCAACACCGCGCATCGCCGCCAGATCGGCCAACAAGGGCACGCCGGTAAAGTCCTGCAACACAATGCGCGCGACGACAAAGGGAATCTCTTCGACTCGCGCTGCAGTCGGCTGCCATCCGGCCAGTTCACGCACATGCGCCTCGGTGACTTTCTTGCCGTCCACATTGCGCAGTACCGCTTCGAGCACGATGCGAATCGAAACGGGAAGGCGCGATATTTTTCCGAGGCCGGCTTTTTCCAGGGCAGCCAGGGAATAGTACTGGCCTGTCTTGCCCGAACCGGGTTTGAAGCTTTGCAGCGTGTTGAAAGTGTTATGGGGCATGATGGCTTCTTAAGAGTTCTGAATCGCCGTCACTCCCGCTCACGCGGGAGTGCCACAAATACCAAGCCGAATTTAATTTCTGTTTTCGCCGAATACGAATGGATGGAGCCTTGCGATGCAACGCTGCACCGTCGATGCGCGACTATGAAAGCAGGTGTTTGATGCCTTCGCGTTCTTCCAGCAGTTCGTTCAGCGTCGCATCCATTTTTTCGCGGCTGAACGCATCGATTTCCAAATCGCGGATCGGTTGATAGCGACCGTCGGCACAAGTCACCGGCACGCCGTACACGATGCCTTCGGGAATGCCGTAAGAACCATCCGACGGAATGCCCATGGTCACCCACTTACCGTTTGTGCCTTGCACCCAGTCGCGTACGTGATCGACGGCCGCGTTTGCCGCGCTCGCCGCGGAGGAGAGGCCGCGCGCTTCGATAATCGCCGCGCCGCGTTTGCCCACCGTGGGAATAAAAACGTCGCGATACCAGGCTTCATCGTTCACGACTTTGGGCGCCGGTTGACCGGCGATGGTCGCGAAACGGTAATCCGGATACATCGTCGGGGAGTGATTGCCCCAGACGATCAGTTTTTCCACGGTATCGACGGGCTTGCCGCTACGCGTCGCCAGTTGCGATAGAGCGCGGTTATGGTCCAGGCGCAGCATCGCGGTGAAATTTTCGCGCGGCAGGTCGGGCGCGCTACGCATTGCGATGTAGGCGTTGGTATTGGCAGGATTGCCGACCACCAGCACTTTGACGCTGCGTTTGGCCACTTCGTTGAGCGCTTTGCCTTGGACCGTGAAGATCTGCGCGTTCGCTTCCAGCAAATCGCGTCGCTCCATGCCTTTGGAGCGCGGGCGAGCACCCACGAGAATGGCGATATCGATATCTTTGAACGCCACGCGCGGATCGTCGCTTTGCACCACGCCTGCCAGCAAAGGAAAGGCGCAATCGTCCAATTCCATCACCACGCCTCTAAGCGCGTTCAATGCGGGCGTGACTTCGAGCAATTGCAAGATTACGGGTTGATCCTTGCCCAGCATTTCGCCGCTGGCAATACGAAAAAGGAGGCTGTAACCGATCTGGCCGGCGGCGCCGGTGACGGCGACGCGTACAGGGGCTTTGGACATGAAAAAACTCCGGATGATGAGTGTTCGATGCGCTGGGTGCGATGCGAGCGCGCGGCAAGCGCGACTACACAGGAAGGCGCGGAATCAGCTGAGTTTAGGCGGCTGCCGTGTCACCGTCAACGCGATGCGGCCCGAAAACGACCTCCGATGTCGGCCTTTGGAGCCATAAGCGCGCCAGCGTTGTTATAATCTGACGCTCCGGCGTGCGGGGAGGCATTGCGCGGTCCAGCTGCTAACAAGCGTTTAAAAAAATCCATACCGGTTTCAACGATAGGACAGCCTGTAGATGCCCCCACCCGCGCAGAAGAAGAGACGACCGGTTTGGTACAACCTCAGCCTCTTCAATCTGCCGTTGCCGGGTGTTGTCTCCATCCTGCATCGAATCAGCGGCGCGCTGCTTTTTTTGCTGCTCCCCGGCGTGTTGTATCTGCTGGATGCGAGTTTGCATTCGCCGGAACGCTTCGCTGTTTTGCGCGACACGCTCGCGCACCCGCTGGCGAAGCTGGTGCTATTCGGGCTGATCTGGGCCTATGTGCAGCACCTGTTCTCCGGTATCCGTTTGCTGCTGCTCGATGTGCATTTGGGCAGCGATTTGCATACCGCCCGCGCTACCTCGCGTGTCGTTTTGATATTCAGCAGCTTTTTTACGCTGCTGCTTGCGTGG
>DATEEW010000165.1:0-3834 GCA_035280965.1 Burkholderiales bacterium | reverse complement strand
CTTGAAGCGCTGAAATGCGACGTTCATCGCTTCTTCGCTTTCCAAATCGACGCCGATTTCCTTCAATCGTTGCTTGAAAGCATTACGACCCGAAAGTTTGCCCAACACGATTTTATTTGCCGTCCAGCCCACATCCTCCGCGCGCATGATTTCGTAGGTCTGCCGGGCTTTGATCACGCCGTCCTGGTGAATGCCCGAAGCGTGTGCAAAGGCGTTGGCGCCGACGACCGCCTTGTTCGGTTGCACCACAAAACCCGTGATTTGCGAAACCAAGCGCGAAGCCGGCACGATTTGAGTCGTATCGACTCGTGTTTCCAGATTGAAAACATCTTTCCGCGTACGTACGGCCATCACCACTTCTTCCAAGGACGTGTTGCCGGCACGCTCACCGAGACCGTTGATCGTACATTCGATCTGGCGCGCGCCGCCGATTGCAACGCCGGCAAGCGCATTGGCGACCGCCATACCCAAATCGTTGTGGCAATGTACCGACCAGACAGCTTTGTCCGAATTGGGAATGCGTTCGCGCAAAGTGCGAATGAATTCGCCGTATTGCTGAGGAATCGCGTAGCCGACGGTATCGGCGATATTGATGGTCCGCGCTCCTTCCGCGATGACTCCTTCGAGCACTCTGCAGAGGAAGTCCGCATCGGAGCGGCTCGCATCCTCCGGCGAGAACTCCACGTCCTCGCAGTGCTGACGCGCGAACTTCACCGCCGCCTTCGCTTGCGCCAGGACTTGCTCGGGCGTCATGCGCAGTTTCATTTCCATGTGCAGCGCGCTAGTCGCGATGAAAGTGTGAATGCGTCCGCTTTGTGCACCTTTGAGCGCCTCGGCGCCGCGCGAAATATCGCTTTCGTTGGCGCGGCAGAGACCGGCCACACGGCAGTCCTTGATCGCATTGGCGATGGCCCGCACAGCCTCGAAATCGCCATTCGATGCGGCCGGAAAACCAGCCTCGATCACATCGACGCGAAGTCGTTCGAGTTGCTTGGCGATACGCAGCTTTTCTTCGCGCGTCATGGACGCGCCGGGACTCTGCTCTCCGTCGCGTAAAGTCGTATCGAAAATAATCAGGCGGTCGCTGCTCATGCTGCACCTTGAAGGTCAATGCAAAACGGCGCCCATGCGCCGTTTTGTCTCATGGAAATCGAATTGTAGAAGATCAAAAGGGCGAGCGCTTTTTACGGAAGTTCCATAGCCACATCACGTAACCGGATAGCGAATAGGCGATAAACACGGCAGCCAACACCGCGGGCGGTTGATATGAAACGACAGCAAGCGCCAGGACGACAAGCAGCACGGCGTAAAAGGGCACGGCACGCCGGAAATTAATGGTCTTGAAGCTGTAGAAAGGCACGCTGCTCACCATCGTCACCCCGGCAAAGACAGTCACAACCGCCGCCAGAATGCGCAAGGGCTGCGTCATTTCGGTGTACCCCAAATCCAGGGCAATCCAGACGAAACCGGCCACCAAGGCCGCGCCCGAAGGGCTCGGCAAGCCTTGGAACCAACTCTTGTCCACTACCCCGATGTTGGTGTTGAAACGCGCCAGACGCAGCGCTACGGCAGCGCAATGAATGAAGGCGGCGATCCAGCCGATCCGTCCCATAGGCTGCAACGCCCACTCATACATGATCAAAGCCGGTGCAGCGCCGAAAGCCACCATATCCGCGAGGCTGTCGTATTGCGCGCCAAACTCGCTCTGGGTCCGCGTGAGCCGCGCCACGCGTCCGTCCAGGCCGTCCAGCACCAGCGCCACGAACACCGCGACAGCGGCCTGCTCGTACAAACCGTCCATCGCTCGGACAATGGCGTAGAAACCGGAAAACAGCACGCCGGTGGTGAAAAGATTCGGCAGCAGATAGATGCCCCTGCGGCGCAGGGTCATTTCCTTGCGAGGTTCCGTGTAGTCAGCCATGCGCTTATTCCTCTTCTCTTGATCCGGCTAGGCGACCAACTCCGCCAGCACGGTGCTCGACGCATACACCTTCTGACCCAATTCAACCCTGACCCGCGATCCGGGCGGCAAGTACACATCCACGCGCGATCCGAAGCGGATAAAACCAAAACGCTGTCCGCGCGTCAGCCGGTCGCCGGGTTTCACATAACAAAGCACCCGGCGCGCCACCAAGCCTGCGATCTGCACGCAGGTTACATCCGCACCCGACACAGTACGCAGCCACAAGGCATTGCGCTCATTTTCCAATGACGCCTTGTCCAGCGCGGCATTCAAGAAGCTACCGGCCTTATACCAGGCTTCTTTGATTTCGCCGTCCACCGGCGAGCGATTCGAGTGAACGTTGAATACATTCATGAACACGCTGACTTTGATGGCGGGGCGGTTCAAATACGGGTCCTGGGTATCCATCACCAAAAGGACCCGTCCGTCCGCCGGACAAACGACCGTATTGGAGCCGCCGGCGACCTCCCGCGGTGGATCGCGGAAGAATTGGAGTACGAAAACAGCCAGAATCCAAAGCGGAAGGGACCACCACCAACCGGCGAAATAGCCGACCAGAACGGCGACCGATAGGCTTAGGCTGAGATAAAACCAGCCCTCGCGGGCGATAAGAGGATGCGGATAGTTGGCCATATGCGGCTTCTTGATTATGGATTGAAGATTTTCGTACGCATTGCGGCTCTCCTATAGCTCCTGCAAGCGTGCAAGTGCTGCGCCTTCCGGCGCCCTCAAACGAAGAGGCCCGATTCTACTCGGGCCTCGTTCGGATGGCGCTTAGTTCTTGCTCTGATCGACCAGCTTGTTTTTCTTGATCCAAGGCATCATCGCGCGCAGTTGCTCACCCACTTTTTCGATGGGATGCTCCGCAGTCAGGCGGCGACGCGACAGCAGTGTCGGTGCGCCGGCTCGGTTTTCCAGAATGAAGCTCTTGGCGTATTCGCCGGTCTGAATGTCGCGCAAAGCTTGGCGCATCGCGTTCTTGGTGTCCTCGGTGACCACTTTGGGGCCGGTGACATACTCGCCGTATTCAGCGTTATTCGAAATTGAGTAATTCATATTGCCGATGCCACCCTCGTAAATCAGGTCGACGATTAGCTTCAATTCGTGCAGACATTCGAAATAAGCCATTTCCGGCGCATAACCGGCTTCGGTCAGCGTTTCGAAACCAGCCTTGATCAATTCCACCGCGCCGCCGCACAGCACCGCTTGTTCGCCGAACAAATCCGTCTCGGTTTCTTCTTTGAATGTCGTTTCGATAATGCCTGCGCGACCGCCACCGATTGCCGCGGCATAAGACAGAGCGAGATCGCGCGCACGCTTGCTTTGATCTTGATAAATCGCGATCAACATCGGCACGCCGCCGCCTTGAGCGTACGTGCCGCGGACGGTGTGGCCAGGCGCCTTGGGAGCGACCATGACGACGTCCAGATCCTTACGGGGTACAACCTGACCGTAATGAATGTTGAAGCCGTGCGCGAAAGCCAACGTAGCGCCTTGCTTGATATTCGGCTCGATCTCGGAGGCATAAACGGCCGCGATATGCTCATCGGGCATCAGCAGCATGACGAAATCGGCGCCCTTCACCGCTTCGGCGATTTCTGCCACGTTCAGACCGGCATTCTTCGCTTTGTCCCAGGAAGCACCGGCTTTACGCAGGCCGACCGTGACATTCATGCCCGAGTCTTTGAGGTTCAAGGCATGTGCATGACCTTGCGAGCCGTAGCCCACGATGGTCACTTTCTTGCCTTTGATTAGAGAGAGGTCGGCGTCTTTGTCGTAAAAGACCTTCATGGTCATGTCCTTCGGATTGTTCAACTTGAAAATGATAAAGCGGAGAGACAGCGCTCTCCGAGAATGATTAAACGCGCAGC
>DATEEW010000164.1:0-11514 GCA_035280965.1 Burkholderiales bacterium | reverse complement strand
GGCCGCAGGATTCCATCCTCGCCTATGACTCCGATTCCCAGAAGAATTGTGCCGTCCCCTAAAACCTGGGTGCGGCCTACGATATTCCACTCGCCGACAAGGCTTTGCCCCTGGCAAAAACGCTTTTTCTGTTCTGCGTCCAAGGCAAGTTGCGGCAGATCAGCCAACAAGCGAGCAGTCGGTAGGAGCATCCGATCACGCTCCCCTAGTTCGGCCCGTTCCAATCGATCCAAGTCAACTGTTGTGGATAGATCGAAAGGTCCGACTGCGGTGCGCCGTAAGGCGCTCAAATGGGCGCCGCAGCCCAAGGCTTCGCCCAAATCTTCCGCCAAGCTGCGGATATAGGTGCCTTTGCTACAACGAACGCGGAGCGTCGCCCGGGGCGGCTCGAAAAATTCGACTTCGAGTTCATGAATGGAGACCGGCCGCGCCTCCCGTTCGACAGTTTCGCCAGCGCGGGCGTATTGATACAACGCCTTGCCGTCGCGCTTCAGCGCGGAATACATCGGCGGGATTTGTTTAATCGCACCACGGAAGGCGGCAAGCGCAATATCGAAATCTGCGCGGGCAAGCGCAACAGGCCGCTGAGCCACCACTTCGCCTTCCGCATCCCCCGTGGTGGTGCGAATACCCAACATCAGATCAGCTAAATACCCCTTATCGCTGTCGAGCAAGGCCGAGCCGAATTTGGTCGCCTCCCCCAACAAAATAGGAAGTAAACCGGTCGCGAGCGGATCGAGCGTTCCCGTGTGGCCCGCTTTTTCGGCGTTATAAAGTTTTTTGACGCGCTGTAATGCAGAGTTCGAGGATAAACCCAGCGGCTTATCGAGCAAGAACACGCCGTCGACGCGGCGACGCGCCGCCTTCATTCTTTAGAGTTTGACTCGACGCTATCTTGCACCGCCTCGTCAATAAGCTTCGATAAACGCACGCCTTCTTCAATGGAAGCGTCATATTCGAAGTGCAATTCGGGGGTGTTGTGAATTTTGATTCGCTGGCCAAGCAGCGTACGCAAAAACCCTGAGGCGCGGCGCAGACCGACCAGCGTCTCTTCGTGCGACCCGCTGACTAGAGAAGTGAAATAGACCTTCGCATGCGCCAGATCGGACGACATTTCCACGCCGGTGAGCGTGATCATGCCGACACGCGGATCTTTTAATTCACTGCGAATAATGTCCGACAGCTCGCGTTGAACTTGGTCGGCAACGCGGCGGAGACGTTGGGGATTGGCCATCGCAGGGGCTAGAACTTGCCGAGGACGGTCGCGAGCCAGCGAAGCTGGGCGAGCGAGGGCAAAGCTGCCAAGCGCCGCTGAGGCTTCGAACTCGCAATTACATCCATCGGAAAACCTCGTTAGAAGACACGCTTGCGTTGCGAATACGCTTACAAGCTCCGCGCGACTTCTTGAACTTCGTAGACTTCGAGTTGGTCGCCCACTTCGATGTCGTTGTAGTTCTTCAAGGACAGACCGCATTCGAAGCTGGCCTTGACTTCGCGCACATCGTCTTTGAAACGCTTCAGCGAATCCAGTTCACCGGTATGAATGACGACGTTGTCGCGCAACAGCCGCACCATCGCATTCCGGCGCACGAGTCCGTCAAGCACATAACAACCGGCTACCGCGCCCACTTTGGAGATTCGGAATACCTGGCGAATTTCCACGAGGCCGAGAATTTGTTCGCGCTTCTCCGGAGTCAGCATGCCCGAGAGCGCCGCTTTCACTTCGTCTACCGCGTCATAAATGATGTTGTAGTAGCGAATATCGACGCCGTTGTTTTCCGCCAGCTTGCGCGCGGTCGCATCGGCGCGCGCGTTGAAACCGATGATAACCGCCTTCGAAGCGAGCGCGAGATTGACATCCGATTCAGTAATCGCACCCACCGCAGCATGCATGACTTGTACTTTCACTTCGGCGGTAGATAGTTTGCCAAGCGCGTGCACCAGCGCTTCCTGCGAGCCTTGCACGTCGGCTTTCACCACGAGCGGCAGCAATTTGACTTCACCTTCGCCCATTTGCTCGAACATATTTTCGAGTTTGGCGGCCTGCAGCTTCGCCAGCTTGACGTCGCGAAACTTGCCTTGACGGAAAAGCGCGATTTCACGAGCTTTGCGTTCATCTGCCAGCACCATCATTTCGTCGCCGGCATTCGGCACTTCGGACAGACCCTGGATTTCAACGGGAATCGAAGGACCGGCGCTTTGCACCGGCTTGCCATTTTCGTCCAGCATTGCCCGGATTCGGCCGAACACGGCACCCGCAAGCAAGGTATCGCCGCGCTTCAGCGTGCCGGACTGAACCAACACAGTCGCCACGGGACCTTTGCCTTTGTCCAAACGCGCCTCGATGACGATGCCCTTAGCCGGCGCTTCCACTGGCGCCGTCAATTCCAAAACCTCGGCCTGCAATAGGACCTGCTCGAGCAAGTCGTCGATTCCCGCACCGGTCTTCGCGGACACGGACACGAACGGCGAATCACCGCCATATTCCTCGGGCAACACTTGTTGCGCGACCAATTCCTGTTTCACGCGGTCCGGATTGGCATCGGGTTTGTCGATTTTGTTCATCGCCACCACGATCGGCACCTTGCCCGCCTGTGCGTGATGAATGGCCTCGATCGTCTGCGGCATCACACCATCGTCGGCAGCCACGACCAGAATCACCAAATCAGTGACTTTGGCGCCGCGCGCTCGCATGGAAGTAAAAGCCTCATGGCCCGGCGTATCGAGGAAAGTGATCATGCCGCGCGGCGTCTCGACGTGATAGGCGCCGATATGCTGCGTGATGCCGCCCGCTTCGCCCGCCGCCACTTTGGTGCGACGAATGTAATCGAGCAGCGAGGTTTTGCCATGATCGACGTGACCCATCACGGTGACGACGGGTGCGCGCGTGACGGATTCAGCCGCATGGTGTTCGGTATCGTCCACCAAAAAGGCTTCGGGATCATCGAGTTTGGCGGCGAACGCCTTGTGACCCATCTCTTCGACCACGATCATCGCGGTTTCCTGATCGAGTACCTGGTTGATGGTCACCATCTGACCAAGCTTCATCAACACTTTGATCAGTTCAGCCGCCTTGACCGACATCTTGTGCGCCAAATCGGCGACCGTAATGGTTTCCGGAACGGGGACGTCTTTGACCACCGGCTCGCTCGGCGCAGCGAAAGCAGGTTGCACTTCGGCGTGACGATGTCGACCGCCGGACTTCGGCTGATGCCAGCCCCCAGTCGCACCACCGGTATCGCCGCGTGTCTTGAGGCCGCGCTTTTTCGCGCTTTCGTCTTTCCAGACCGTGACAGTCTTGACCGGTTTTTTGGCTTTCTTCTCCGCGCCGGGGGCAGTCTTTGGACGATGTAGTGTCGTATCGCCTGCGGGCTGCGGCGGCGCTGTTGCTACGCGCGCGGCTTCTTCAACTGCACGCAATTCGGCTTCGCGTTGTTCGCTTACCTTGCGCTCGCGCTCCAGCCGTTCGCCTACTTCCGCGGCCTGCCGGGCGGACAAGGCTTCGTAGCGACGCTGTTCTTCCTGCCGCAGTGCGCGTTCGCGGCTGTCGATAACCGAGCCGGGCGCCGAGGAGGGGGCCGCTTCAGCGATTGGCGCAACCACAATCGGCTCGGGCATGGGCACCGGCGCCGGCTCGATAACAGGCGCTGCTTCGACGACGGGCACTTCGGTGACGTCCGCAGCCGCAGCTTCATTGGGGTCACGTTTAACGAATACGCGTTTCTTGCGCACCTCGACCTGAATGGTGCGCGATTTCCCGCTCGAATCCGCTTTTTTGATTTCGGAAGTTTGCTTGCGTGTCAGCGTGATTTTATTTTTCGCTTCGGTCGCGCCGTGCGACTTGCGCAAATAGTCGAGCAGCTTCGTCTTGTCTTGTTCGCTCAGGACATCTTCTGCGACGCTCTTGTTGACGCCGGCCGCACGCAGCTGCTCAAGCAGCACCGCTGGGGCCACTTTGAGTTCGCCGGCAAACTGAGCAACGCTGGTTTGTGCCATCTAATCTTTTCTCCGAACAAGCGCGTCTTACGCTTGTTTCTTTCACTGCAGTACCAAGACCATCCGAGTTAGTTCGACTTTCCGCCGGTCGGCCTTAATCTTCGAACCAGTGCGCGCGTGCGCGCATGATTAGCACCTTGGCGTTTTCCTCGTCCATTCCCGTCATTTCGGATAACTCGTCGACGGCAAGATCGGCAAGATCGTCGCGCGTCTTCACGTTGCCCTCGGCGAGCTTCGCCACCAACTCCGCATCCACACCTTCAAGCGAGAGCAGATTCTGATCCACACCCTCGGCTTCTTCTTCGCTCTTAATCGCCTGCACAAGCAGCGCATCTCGCGCGCGGCTGCGCAATTCATTGACAATATTTTCGTCGAAGGATTCGATTTCCAGCATTTCGGTAATGGGCACGTAAGCCACTTCTTCCAGCGAAGTAAAACCTTCCTGCACCAGGATGTCGGCCACTTCCTCGTCCACATCGAGCTTCTGCATAAACAGGGCGCGAATGGTCGTGCTTTCTTCTTCGTTCTTTTGACGCGATTCCTCTTCGGTCATCAGATTGATCTGCCAGCCAGTCAATTCGGAAGCAAGTCGCACATTCTGTCCGCTGCGGCCGATAGCGATCGCGAGATTCTCTTCGTCGACCACTACATCCATGCTGTGCTTCTCTTCGTCGACAACGATCGACATGACATCAGCCGGAGCCAGAGCGCCAATGACGAGCTGCGCCGGATCGGCCGACCACAACACGATATCCACACGTTCGCCCGCCAGCTCCTGCGTCACTGCCTGCACGCGCGAACCGCGCATGCCGACGCAAGTACCGATAGGGTCGATGCGCTTGTCGTTCGTAAACACGGCAATCTTGGCGCGTACGCCGGCGTCGCGTGCTGCCGATTTGATTTCCAGCAAGCCTTCTTCGATTTCCGGCACTTCCAGACGGAAGAGTTCCATGATGAATTCAGGCGCGGTGCGCGACAGCACCAGTTGCGGCCCCCGCAAATTGCGGTCGATACGCAGCAAATAGGCGCGCACGCGATCGCCGACACGTAAATTCTCTTTCGGAATCATCTGATCGCGCGGCAGCACCGCCTCGACGCGACCGGATTCCACGATGGCATTGCCTCGTTCCATGCGTTTGATGGAACCGGTGACCAGTTTTTCGTCGCGCGCCAGAAAGTCCTGCAGAATCTGCTCGCGTTCCGCGTCGCGGATTTTTTGCAGAATGACCTGCTTCGCCGCTTGCGCGCCGATACGACCGAACTCGATGGGCTCCAGCGCCTCTTCGATAAAATCTTCGACTTCGATGTCGGCGTTATCTTCCTTGGCGTCGGACAACTTGATTTGCGCGGCCGGATTTTCGATCGCTTCATCGGAAACCACTTGCCAGCGACGGAAAGACTCGAAATCACCCGTCTCGCGGTCGATGGCCACACGCACGTCGACCTCGTCGCTGAAACGCTTTTTGGTGGCCGAAGCGATGGCCTGCTCGAGCGCGCCGAAGACCACGTCCTTCTGAACGTTTTTTTCGCGCGCCAACGCATCGACCAATAACAACAACTCGCGGCTCATTCCATGACTCCCCTACAGCTTCGGCACAAGCCGAGCTTTATCGACGTTCGTGAAGGGGAACACTTGCGTATTGCCCTCCACATCCAATTCCAACGCTTCGTCGCTTGCACCTTTGAGCACGCCGGTAAACCGCCGACGTCCCTCCAGTGCAATGCGCAAGCGTACTTCCGCTTTTTCGCCAACAAAGCGGCGAAAATCCGCAGGCTTTTTCAGCACGCGGTCCAAACCCGGCGAAGACACCTCCAGGCGCTCGTATTCGATGCCTTCTACCGGCAAAACGCGTTGCAATTGCCGCGTCACCAGTTCGCAGTCTTCGACTTTGATGTGCTCGCCTTTGGTGGCCGGATGATCGATGAACACGCGCATGAACCGCCCGCGCCCGAACTCGAAATCCACGAGTTCATAACCGAGGCCGCCGATCGTCGTTTCCAGCACTTGTTCAACGCTACCCATTGCACCTGCCGCCGGCGCGCAAATGCGCGCCACAAACAAAAAATGGGCTCGAAGCCCATCCCTGCAAACCCGCCGCCTGAACAGCCGGGGCGAGCCCTATTAAAGCGGCGGAATTCTAGCAGACAAGTGTCGATAGGACAACGGGATAGCGAGGCCCGGGCGTTCAGGCCGCAGGGTTTTCCAGAACCGCGAGCAACTCGCGGACCTCCGCAGGTGACAGTTCGCGCGACATGCCGCGCTTGAGACGGGGAGACAGTTCGATCGGTCCGAAGCGCACCCGGATCAGGCGGCTGACGGTCAGTCCCAAGGCCTCGAAAATGCGCCGGACCTCTCGGTTGCGGCCTTCTTTGAGTACCACGCGATACCAATGGTTGAGACCGCGGCCACCCTCGTCGCTCGCTTGCTCGAAATGCGCCGCCCCGTCCGCAAGGTCGACACCTTCGTGCAGTTGCCGCATTTGCTCTTCGGTGAGCTGGCCGGTCACGCGAACCGCGTATTCGCGTTCGATTTCAGAGCTCGGATGCATCAGCTTCGCCGCCAGTTCGCCGGAGGTCGTGAGAATCAACAAACCGCTGGTATTGAAATCCAACCGCCCGACGTTGATCCAGCGCCCGCCTTTCATTCTCGGCAAACGATCGAAAACGCTAGGACGCCCTTCAGGATCATCGCGGGAAACAATCTCGCCCGCAGGTTTGTTATAAAGCAGGACGCGTGGCGCATCGTCATCAAAACGTAATTGCACCAGTCGGCCGCCTACCCGCACACGGTCGCCGGGTACGACACGCTGACCCAAATGCGCGGGCTCGCCGTTGACTACGACACGGCCCTCGGTGATCCACTGCTCCATGTCACGACGCGAACCCAGGCCCAATTGGGCCAACACCTTCTGCAGTTTTTCGCTCGCGCCGTTTTCGGCGCCGCGCCGCGACCTAGAAGGCTGGGGCGGCTTGCTGGTGACCGCTGTTTTCATCCTCGTCTGCGGTGGGCGAATGGGGCTGCCCTTCGGATGTGTTTTGCGCTTCGAATGCGGGCGACTCGCCTCCGGACTGCTCGTCTTCTCGGCTGATCGCCCCGTCGACGACAATTTCGGACGCGCTGTCCGTTCCGCTATGGGCAAAGTCGTCGTCCATTCTTCGGCCTGAGCCGTCTCCGTCCGCGTGCGTCCCCGCGGATTCGAGGGCTTCTGTCGGGTGGCTTTCGAAGTTGTTGAGTTGGGACGCGGCGGCGCCGACCGCGAAGGGCGCGGACTCGAGGCTTTGGCTGATTTCTTCAAGGGGCGGCAACTCCTGCAAAGAGCGCAATCCCAGATCGTCCAGGAAAGCTTTGGTGGTCGCGTACAACGCGGGCTTGCCCGGTGCGTCGCGATGACCGACGACATCGATCCAGCCGCGAGCTTCCAGCGTCTTAATCACATTAGGCGATACGGTGACGCCGCGGATATCTTCGATATCGCCCCGCGTAACAGGCTGGCGATAAGCAATGATAGCGAGCGTTTCGAGTACGGCGCGCGAATATCGCGGCGCCTTCTCTCCGTTCACACGCTCCAGATACCTCTGCACGCCGGGACGCGTCTGAAAGCGCCAGCCTGTCGCGAGGTTCACCAACTCCACGCCGCGATCGGCCCATTGTTCCCGGAGTTCGTCGAGCAGACGACGAATGGTGTCGGCACCGATTTCTTCATCGAAGAGGCGGCGTAGATTGCCGATGGACATCGGCTCCTGGCTGGATAGCAGCGCGGCTTCGAGCACGGTTTTTACTTCGGTTGGGTTCAGCATCGGCACACCATCGGCGATCGTTTATAGGCAATCAAAGCGTAGTCTCGGCATCGGTCTCGAGATGCAAACCGGCAAGCTTCACATAAATAGGGGCGAAGGGTTCTGCCTGCGTGACTTCGATCAGACGCTCTCGTGCCAGTTCAAGCACGGCGAGAAAATTCACCACCAGGACCGGCACGCCCTTCCATGTGTCGAACAGGCTGGTGAATTCGTGAAAGACGCCTTCGCTCAGTTTGCGCAGAATCAGACTCATATGTTCGCGCACCGACAACTCGTCACCTTTGATTTTGTGGTGCTGGCGCACGCGCGCCTGAGTCAGCAGACTACGCCAGGCGTTTTCCAGATCCTGTACCTGGACCTGTGGCAAGCGTTTGACCAACGACTGTTCGATCCACACTTCGACCGAAAAGAAATCGCGACCGCGGTGGGGTAACGCATCCAAGCGTTGCGCCGCCTGTTTCATTTGTTCGTATTCGAGCAGACGACGCACGAGTTCGGCGCGCGGATCGAGCTGGTCGTCTTCTTCCACTTGCTTCGGACGCGGCAGCAGCATGCGCGATTTGATTTCGAGCAGGATGGCCGCCATCACCAGATACTCGGCCGCCAATTCCAGATTCGTACGACGCATGGCTTCGACGTATACCAGATACTGCGCGGTCAATTTCGCCATGGGAATATCGAGAATATCGACATTCGCTTTGCGAATCAGATAAAGCAATAGATCGAGTGGCCCCTCGAACGTATCGAGGATCACCTCGAGTGCGTCGGGCGGAATATAAAGATCGTGCGGCATGCTGAGCATCGGCTCGCCGCGCACTTTGGCCACGGGCTGCGATTGCGGCACGAGTTGCAGATAGGCTTCGCTCATTGTTCTTGCCTCCGGAAGCTCTGACTGAATTGTTCTTCAAATCGGAGCTCCTCTGAATTTACGGGCATCTTTAAGAGGCCGAGCCCCTTAATCAAACAGTCCCTCATGTGTAATCCAAACCCATCGCTTCGCGCACTTCGCGCATGGTTTCGCGCGCCATTTCGCGCGCCTTATCGCATCCGTCCGCGATGATATTACGCACCAGCGAAGGATCGTCCACATACCGCTGCGCGCGTTCGCGCATCGGTGCTTGTTCGGCCAGCACTTTATCAATGACCGGCTGCTTGCACTCCAGACAGCCAATGCCTGCGCTGCGACAGCCTTTTTGCACCCACTGCTGCGTTTTCTCGTCGGAATAAACGAGATGGAACTGCCACACCGGACATTTTTCCGGATCGCCAGGATCGGTGCGCTTCACGCGCGCCGGATCGGTAGGCATGGTGCGAATTTTTTTCGTTACCGACTCCGCGTCTTCGCGCAGGCCGATGGTATTGCCGTAAGACTTCGACATTTTTTCGCCGTCGAGACCGGGCAAACGCGAAGCTTCGGTCAACAGGGCGTCCGGTTCGACGAGGATCATGCGCCCGCCGCCTTCCAGGTAACCGAACAGACGTTCGAGATCGCCGACGGAAAGATTCTGCGCTTCATCCAGAATCGCTTTGGCCGACTCCAACGCGCCGTCGTCGCCCTGCTCTTGATAGCGCGTGCGCAACTCCTTATAAAGCTTCGCTTTGCGGCTGCCGAGCTTTTTCACCGCGTCCAGCGCTTTTTCTTCGAAGCCCGGTTCGCGGCCGTAAATATGATTGAAGCGGCGCGCGATTTCACGCGTCAATTCGATATGCGGAACCTGGTCCTCGCCCACCGGCACATATTGAGCGCGGTAAATCAGCACGTCGGCGCTTTGCAGCAAGGGATAGCCGAGAAAACCATAAGTCGACAAATCTTTTTCAGCCAGTTTTTCCTGCTGATCTTTGTATGTCGGCACGCGTTCGAGCCAGCCCAGCGGCGTGATCATCGAAAGCAAGGTATGCAGTTCCGCATGCTCGGGCACGCGCGACTGAATGAACAAGGTTGCCTGACTGGGATCGACACCTGCGGCCAGCCAGTCGATCACCATATCCCAGACATTGGCTTCGATAATCTCAGGCGTATCGTAGTGCGTGGTGAGCGCATGCCAATCGGCGACGAAATACAGGCAGGGATATTCGCTTTGCAGCCGCACCCAGTTTTTCAACGCACCGTGGTAGTGGCCCAGATGAAGGCTGCCCGTAGGCCGCATCCCGGAGACGACGCGCTCCGCGTACATAGCTTATTGAATCCTTAGTGGTTTGCTTCAGAGCCGACTCGCCGACCGGGCCGGGCTATCGGTCTTGATTGCTTGGGTCGCAATTCTAACAGAGGCACCCGGCGGCGCCGCTTTCAATGCGCGAACAGCATGATGGGGCCTTTGCCCTTGCGCAGGATTTCGATGGTATTGCCGGTCAGATCGACCACTGTAGTCATTTCGATGCCGCAGGAACCGGCGTCCATGACGAGATCGACCTCGTGCTCGAGCCGCGCGCGAATCTGATGCGGATCGTTCATCGGTTCTTCCTCATCCGGCAGCAACAAAGTGGTGGACAACAAAGGCTCGTTGAGTTCCTTGAGCAGTTCGCGCACGACGGGATGATCGGGCACACGTACGCCGATGGTTTTGCGGCGCGGATGCAGCAAACGCCGGGGCAACTCGCGCGTCCCTTCCAGAATGAAGGTGTAGGGGCCGGGGGTCAGTTCTTTCAGCAGACGATATTGAGTGTTATCAGTGCGTGCGAAGGCGGCGAGTTCGGACAAATCGCGGCACATCAACGTGAAGTGATGGCTTTCGTCCAAACCACGGATGCGCCGTAAGCGCGTCATCGCGTCCTTGTCGCCCAGATGACAACCCAAGGCGTAGCAGGAATCAGTGGGATAGGCGATCACCCCGCCATCGCGCAGAATATTGGCCGCTTGCGCAATTAACCGCGGTTGCGGGTGCGTGGGGTGAATTTCAAAATACTGGGACATGGTTTCGGGCACATCCGCCATGTAGGCGATTTTTTATTCGTTTTTCAGTGTACGAGCAAGGCGAGCGCGATGCTACGCCAAAACTAGAGCGCTTAAAGCCCTTGATGCCAAACCGGTTTCAAATCGCCCGGCAACGGCGGTAATTGGCCCAAGTCCACACGCGTTTCCCCGGGGCCATGAAAATCGGAGCCGCGCGAAGCGAGAAAACCGAAATCTTTAGCGCGCTGCGCATACTCGCCGTATTGCTCGGGTGAATGACTACCTGTAACCACTTCGATCCCGACCCCGCCCACTTCCTTGAACTCGGAAAGGAAATTGGTCATTTGCAACTTATTCAGTTTATAGCGCCCGGGATGCGCGACAACGGCCAAGCCGCCGGCGCCGCGAATCCAGTTCACGGCGTCTGCAATCGTCGCCCAATCGTGCGTGACGTAACCGGGCTTGCCGGGCGTGAGGTAATGCTGGAACACGCTTTTGACGTCGGATGCGTAGCCGATCGACACCAGATAGCGCGCGAAATGTGTACGACTGATCAGCGAAGGATCTTCGCAAAAGGCATGAGCACCTTCGAACGCACCCGGGATGCCGGCCGACTCCAATGCTTGGGCAATTCGCTCAGCGCGGCAACCGCGGCTACCGCGAACGCTGTATAAACCTTGCACGAGCGTTTCGTTGGCCGTATCGATTCCCAAGCCCACGATATGAATGGTTACGTCTTCCCAGGAGGTGGAGATCTCCACGCCGGCGACGAGTTGCAGTCCGCATTCCTCGGCGGTGGCTCTCGCTTCCGGGAGACCAGCCAAATTGTC
>DATEEW010000163.1:0-2154 GCA_035280965.1 Burkholderiales bacterium | reverse complement strand
GCGTTCTATTGGTTGGTAGGGATCCGTATTGCCGCCGATGACTATGGTTTCGCAGCGATAACTCGGCCGCGACAATTCCGCGCGCAATAAATCCGCGGCATTGATTTTGGCGTAGAGCTTGGTCTCGAAGTCCAATCCCGGAGACAGATCGAGATAGGCGTGGCTGGGACGCGCGTAGCAGTAGATGCACCCGTGCTCACAGCCTTGATAAGGATTGATCGACTGATTGAAGGACACGTCGGGCGAATCATTGTGGCTGATGATGCTTTTCGCCCGGATTGCCGTCACCTCGGTGCGCGGCGGATTTTCCTCCCCCTCCCAATACGCGTCCTCGTCTACGACGCGCTCGTTACGCTCGAAACGACCCTGCGGGTTGTGCACCGCGCCTCGACCTTTCCAGACAATGTGTTGGGACATGATCGCATCCGGCAGAAATACTGGATGGAAGTATAGTACTTCGGTCGTGGCGACGCTAGATGATGCCGCGCTGTTTGAACTCCGCGAGTTGCTGCGCGGTATAACCCAAGGTGGCAAGAATTTCTTCGGTATGTTCGCCCAGTTCCGGCCCTAGCGACTCGAAGTCGCCTGGCGTTTCGGAAAGTTTGGGTACTACTCCCGGCACTTTGAGGGACACGCCATCCGGCAGTTTGCTATCGCGAATCATGCCCCGCGCTAAAAATTGAGGATCCTTAACGATGTCGGCAATGCTGTAGATCTTGCCGTTCGGCACTTGGGCCTCATTCAATACCGACAGGACATGCTCGGTATTGTTCGCCGCAGTCCAACCGCCGATCACTTCATCGAGTTCGGCTGCGCGTTTGGCACGGCCGGCATTGTCTGCAAGCGACGGGTCCTCCGCAATATCGGGTCGACCGATTGCAATCATCAGCCGTTTGAAAATGCTGTCGCCGTTACCACCGATAACGACGTGATGGCCCTCTTTGGTGAGATAAGTATTCGAGGGCACGATACCCGTGAGATTCGTTCCGGTGCGCTCGCGCACTTCGTCGAACATATCGAACTCGGGCAGCGTGCTTTCCATCATGTTGAACACCGCTTCGTACAAAGCGACATCCACCACCTGCCCTTTCCCGCCATTTACGTTGCGATGATGTAAAGCCATCATGACGCCCGTCACGCCATGCAGCGATGCGAGCGCGTCGCCCAACGACAAATTCAAGCGCACAGGCGGGCGATCCGGAAAGCCTGTCACATAACGCATACCGCCCATTGATTCGCCCACCGCGCCGAAGCCCGCCTGGTCTTTGTAAGGACCCGTCTGACCGAAGCCGGAAAGACGCAACATGACGAGGCCGGGATTTTTTTCCGCAAGCGCCTCGTATCCCAAGCCCCATTTTTCCAACGTGCCGGGGCGAAAATTTTCGATCACCACATCGGCTTGCAGCGCGAGCTTGCGAGCAATCTCCTGACCCTCCGGGGTACGCAGATTCGCCGTTACCGATTTCTTATTGCGCGCGATGACATGCCACCACAGCGACGTGCCTTTGTAGAGCTTGCGCCAGGTACGCAGCGGATCGCCGCCTTCGCTTTTTTCCGTTGCGGGCGGTTCGATTTTGATGACTTCCGCCCCGAACTCCGCAAACATCTTCCCGGCAAAAGGGCCTGCGATGAGCTGGCCGAGCTCGAGAACTTTAAGACCGGTTAGCGGTTTGGTCGCGCTCATGTTTGTCTCCGCTCATAGAAGGCTTGAGCCAGCGTACCGAGATCCACATATTCCAGTTCGCCCCCTACCGGCACCCCGCGCGCAATGCGCGTGGTCTTCAGGTCGCGCCCTTGCAACATTTCATGAATGTAATGCGCGGTCGCCTCGCCTTCGTTGGTGAAATTGGTTGCGAGAATTACTTCCTTCACAACGCCATCGGTTGCACGTCGGAGCAACGCATCCAAGCCGATCTCTTTGGGGCCGATCCCGTCCAGCGGCGACAAGCGCCCCATCAAGACGAAGTACAAACCCTTGTAGGCCATCGTCTGCTCCATTACCGATTGATCGGCGGGCGTCTCGACAACGCAGAGCAAAGAGGCGTCGCGCTTATCGGAACTGCATAGCGCACACACTTCTTCTTCGGTAAAGGTATTGCAACGCACGCATCGCCGAAGGTTCTGCAAAGAACGATTCAGTGCGAGCGCGAGGCG
>DATEEW010000162.1:0-2298 GCA_035280965.1 Burkholderiales bacterium | reverse complement strand
GCTGCTGTTTCTGAGTTTAAGCCTGTATGGCTGCGGGGCTTTTGTGCGCACGGCTTACAACCACAGCGATACGGCCGTGCGGTTCATGGCTAGCGATTATTTCGACGTCGCCGGACCGCAGACTGTTTTGGTGGACGGCGGTGTAGAGCGGTTTCACGCCTGGCACCGGCGCGAGGAGCTGCCGCGTTATGCGGTGTTGTTCGAGGAAGCTGCCGGGCGGATCAATCGTGGATTGCAGCGCGACGATGTGCAATGGGCCCTGGAGAACATGCGCGCCCGTTATCGCATTCTTGCCGACCGCGCCATCGATGATGCGTTACCTGCGCTGCTGACCTTGAATGGCGACAATCTGGCCGCTTTGGAAGCGAAATTTTCAGAAAAGAACGAGGAGTTCAGCGACGAGTTCCTGAGTGGCGATGCCACCGATCGCGAACGTGCTCAAATCAAGGCCTATGAAAAACGCCTGAGTGACTGGGTCGGTGATTTGCAGCCCGCGCAAGAACGGTTGATCGCAGAATTCGTCCGAGCGCATCCGCGCACCGCCGCGATCAAGTTTGAAGACCGCAAAAGGCGGCAGCAGGAAATGCTGGCGCTATTTAAGCAAGGCGGCGATCGTGAGCAGTTGCGCGCGCGATTGCGCGACTTCTTTGACAACTATGAGCGCAACCGTCCGGTGGAAACGGCGGCCTACGCGCGCCGCATGGAAAATGATTTCGTCGATTTGCTCCTCGCCGTCGATCGCAGCATTGATTCGACCCAACGTATTCACGCGGCTCAGCGCTTCGAACGTTATGCGCAAGACTTCCGTGTGCTGGCGCGCGAAGGGCGCGCACCCAAGAACGACGACCTGGCCGCTAAGTAGCTTTTCGCTCCGCGGAGTCGTCGGGTAAGGTGAAGAAAAAGGTTGCGCCGCGATTGGGCGTCGCCTCGGCCCAGACCTGACCGCCGTGACGTTCCACGATACGCTTCACGTTCGCCAACCCGATACCGGTTCCTTCGAAGCGTTCGGGGTCGTGGAGCCGCTGAAAAACTTCGAAGAGCTTGTCCGCATAGGCCATGTCGAAACCGGCGCCGTTGTCTTTCACCCAGTAGCATAGTTCGCCGCGCTCGGTGCGTTCACCGCAGATTTCGATATGGGCCAGTTCGCATTCGCGAGTGTATTTGATCGCGTTCGACAATAAATTCACCCACACCTGCCGCAACATTGCCGGATCGCCGTGCACCGGCGGCAGGCCGTCTTCCACATGCCATTCGATCTGACGCGACGCGACGTCTTCCGCCAACTCACGTATCACTTCAGTAGCCATCGCGCGCATATCGACCAGCGAATGTCGTACCTCCGCGCGTCCCATTTGTGAAAACATCAACAGATCGTCGATCAGCTCGCCCATTTGCAGCGCCGAGATACCAATGCGGCGCAGGCGGCTTTGCGCAGCATCGGGTAGCGATTTGAATTCTTCGATGAGCATTTGCACATGGCCGTTGATGTGCCGCAGAGGCGCGCGCAAATCGTGCGAAACCGAGTACGAGAAGGCTTCCAATTCCTTCACTACGGTCTCGAGCTGAGCGGTGCGTTCACGTACGCGACGTTCAAGTTCTGCATTGAGCACCAGAACTTGCGCTTCGGCACGTTTGCGCGCCGAAATGTCGATTGCTGTAGCGACCACCCCTACCACCTCGTCGTTGACGACGATGGGACTCCAGCCGAGCAGGAGGGTCGTGGTCGATCGATCCTGGCGAAGAATCTCAGTTTCGAAATCGCGCAATGGCTGTCGCTTGCGAAGTACGCGATGGAAATAGGGCAATAGCGCCGCGTGCTTTTCGGCCGAGAGCAACATCGAATACGGTTGCCCGATCATCTGTTCCATCGTATAGCCGGTCATGTCGGCGAAGTGTTGGTTGACCATGCTGAACTCGCCTTCTTCGTTGAGCACGCTGAAGCCGAAGGCCGCGCTTTCCATGACGCGATTGCGAAATTCGTGGGCTTGTTCCAATTTGGATAGGGCGCTTTGCAATTCCGTTGTACGTTCCTGCACACGTAGCTCCAATGCTTCGTTCAATCGGCGCTGGGTCGCCTCTGCGAGCCTGCGAAGGCGAATGTCCCGCAGCATCGCGATGCGATAACGTTGATTACCCGCGAACCAGCTTGCAAGAATCGTTTCCGTTGGAATGATGGTGTCGTTCCGAGCCCGGATTTCGAGTTCCATGCTGCCGCCGACTTCCCAGTCTTGTTCGTCGATCTGGCTGCGCAAATAGCGCTCGCGAAAAGATTGACCCTCGGCTTCCTGTGTGGAGTAG
>DATEEW010000161.1:0-4448 GCA_035280965.1 Burkholderiales bacterium | reverse complement strand
GTGGTATTGGTGCGCTTGATAATGTCGCGCACTTCCAGACTCAAGCGTTCGCGTAGTTCGACGTCCAGATTGGAAAAGGGCTCGTCGAGCAGAATCAAGTCGGGTTGGGGCGCAAGCGCGCGAGCAAGCGCAACACGCTGTTGCTGTCCGCCGGAAAGTTGATGCGGATGTTTGTGCGCGTGTTCTGCGAGGCCCACGGCTTCCAAAAATTGCATTGCCCGCTGCTTGCGCGCTTTGCGATCGATGTCCCGCAAACCGAAGGCGACATTGTCAGCCACGCACAAGTGAGGAAACAGCGCGTAATCCTGAAAGACCATGCCGATGCGCCGCTGTTCGGGGGGTAGACTGAAACCGGGGCGGGACACAACGCGATCGCTTATCAGAATTTCCCCGCTTTGCACGGGTTCGAACCCGGCGATGCAACGGAGGACGGTGGTCTTCCCGCAACCACTGGGGCCCAAAAGGCAGCCTATTGTGCCGCGGGGGATGGCGAAGGACAGGCCGCGCACGACCTCGAGGTCGCCGTAGCTTTGATGTAAATCGCGTAATACCAAGGTATCCATCGGTCGCGCATTATAGGGGGGTCGAGAGTGGAGAGTGGAGAGCGGAGACCAAAAAGGTTGAACCACTGAGAACACAGAGAGCACGGAGACAACCTTGACCCTGGATGCCCGCGTCCGCGGGCATGACGGCAGGTAGGGGTCATTCTCGCAGTTCGAGCGGGGTTTCGAGGATGCACCTGCGTACATCCGAGCCGCGAACGGGCGAGCCTCCGTGCGAGCCCTGCGGGAATCCAGTCACTCTCGACTTTGGACTAAAACCCTGAATCACAGGGTCTCAGGGTTAAAAGAAAAATTTGCAGTTTTTCTCTGTGTCCTCTGTGCTCTCTGTGGTTCAGGATTTTAGGTTTCAAGGTTCCAGTTTTCGGCCTTCGCCCCGCCTATTGCTAGAATCACCCGATGTCCGCCATACCTTCACTCGTTTATCCATCGTCCTCGCGTTTTAGAAAATTGGGCTGGCTGGGTATTTCCGCTTTATTTGTCGCCGTGTTGTTGATGGGGCCGTTGATCGCGGTCGTGCTCAATATCTTTGTACCCAGCACTGCGTGGCCGGACATCGCCGACACCGTGTTGCCCGAATATATAAGCAATACCCTTTGGCTCTTGTTGGGTGTTTCCTATGGCGTGATTTCGATTGGCGTGCTCAGTGCCTGGCTTATCGCGTCCTATCGTTTTCCGGGGCATCGCATATTGCAATGGGCGTTGTTGCTGCCCTTGTCCATGCCCGCCTATGTGATGGCTTATGCCTACACCGATACGATGCAATACGCAGGCCCTGTGCAATCTGCCTTGCGCGAATGGACTGGCTGGCGCGCGCGCGAATATTGGTTTCCCGAAATCCGTTCGCTTTATGGCGCAGCTGCGATGTTTTCCTTCGCGCTCTATCCCTATGTTTATTTGCTTGTGCGTACCGCGTTCATCGAACAATCGCGCAGCATGCTGGAAGCGGGGCGCCTGGCGGGATATAGCGCGGTGGGAAGTTTTATACGCGTTGCGTTGCCGCTGGCGCGACCGGCCATTGTGGCGGGTAGCGCGCTCGCCTTAATGGAAACGCTCGCCGATTTCGGCACCGTTTCTTATTTCGCGGTACCAACTTTCAGTACCGGAATTTTCCGCGCATGGTTTTCCTATGGCGATCCGGTCGCGGCCGCGCAGTTGGCGACTTGTTTGCTCGGTTTCGTGTTGGTCGTACTCTATCTTGAACGCCTGAATCGCGGAGCTGCGCGTTATCAGTCCGCCGCTTTACGCAAGTCCTCGCCCCCCCATCGGCTCACAGGACTGAAGGCGTGGTTAGCGACGCTCGCGTGTGTGGCGCCGGTGTTTTTTGGCTTCGTGCTGCCGGTGTTTATCCTATTGAAGCTGGCCTTGGCAGAGACGGAGTTGCATTGGCCACAGCGTTTGCTCAGCTTGGTGGTGAATAGTTTCAGCCTCGCGGGTGTGACCGCCTTGAGTGCGGTCATGATCGGCGTTTTGCTGGCATATGCCGCGCGACTGACGCGCAGCCGCGTGGTCGGCGCGGCGAATCGGTGTGTCAGTCTGGGATATGCCGCGCCCGGCGCAGTCATCGCGGTCGGCATTCTGGTGCCGCTAGGGAAATTCGACAACGCATTTGCGCAATGGCTGCAAAACAACTTGGGGATCGAGGTGGGTCTATTGCTCACCGGCAGTATCGTGGCGCTGATTTACGCATATTTGGTGCGTTATCTGTCCGTGGCGCTGCAGTCGGTGGAGGCGGGGCTGAGTAAAGTCACGCCCTCGATGGACGATGCGGCACGCAGTTTGGGGCTGAACCCGGCGCGCACGCTGAAGCGCGTGCACCTGCCCATGCTATACGGCAGTCTAATGAGCGCGGCCTTGCTCGTATTCGTCGATGTGATGAAGGAACTGCCCGCCACTTTTGCCATGCGGCCTTTCAACTTCGATACGCTGGCCGTGGAAGCTTATAACCTCGCCAAAGACGAAAGACTCGCCGAAGCGGCTGTGCCGGCTTTACTGATCGTAGCGGTGGGGCTGCTTCCCTTGTTGTTCATTTCGAGACGTTTACTGAATCTTTCCCACAACGCTGGGTCCATCGAAATTGCGCCGACCCGAAATGAAACGGCCCGCGAAAGGCAGGCCGTGTTCAATAAAGCGAATTCAAACTTTCTTATTTCCAGCCCACGCGATCGTAGATTTTCTGCGCCAGCGGCTGATTCTTGCCTAGAGCGCCCACATTCACCGCATCGTATTTGAGTAAACCAAAAGAGGTGAGCGCGGGGTTGGCGATTTTTACCGAAGGTACGACCGGCCATTCGTTGTTACCGTCGGCGAAGTATTGCTGCGCGGAGTCGCCGGCCAGATATTCCAGGAACTTGATGGCCGCATCGCGATTGGGGGCATGCTTGAGAACGCCGGCGCCTGAAATGTTGACGTGCGTGCCGCCCTCGTTCGCGTTCGGAAACACAACGCCCACTTTTTCCGCGATTGCTTGTTCGTCGGTTTTGGTGGAGCGGACCAAGCGCGCGTAGTAGTAGTGATTCACCAGCGCCAATTCGCATTCGCCCGCGGCGACGCCTTTGATCTGGTCGGTGTCGCCGCCCTTGGGTTCGCGCGCGAGATTCGCTTTCACGCCCTTCGCCCATTCGGTGGCTTTCGCTTCGCCGCGTGTTTCGATCATCGCGCTCAAAAGCGACAAATTGTAGATATGGCTGGAAGAACGCACGCACACTTTGCCGGCCCACTTCGGATCGGCCAAGGTCGCATAGGTTTGGATCTGTTCGGGTTTGACGCGCGCTTTGTCATACGCGATCACGCGGGCGCGCATCGAAAAGCCGTACCACATGCCGTTCGGTTCGCGAAAGTTCGCAGGAATACGGCTATCCAAGGTGGGTGTCTTGACGGGCTGAAACAGGCCCAACTGTTCGGCGCGCCATAAGCGTCCGGCATCGACAGTAATCAGCACGTCGGCGGGGCTCTTCTCGCCTTCATTGCGGATGCGTTCGATCAATGGGTCTTCCGCTGCTTCGATGCGGTTGATTTTGATCCCGGTCTGCGCCGTAAAACCGGAATACAGCGCCTCATCCGTCTGGTAATGACGAGAGGAATAAATATTCAGAACTTTTTCCTGCGCGACTGCAGCCGAGGTCGTTGCAAGGAGAAATAGCGCGAGCGCCGCGTAACGAGCTGGAGCATTCATGTGTGATTCCTTTAGTCGATCGACGGCTCAAAGAGACGAGCCGGATAGGGAAGTCATTGATTTTCAGGCTGCTGGATCGTATCAGCGCGCATTCTCATTCGCAAGTGAAATGAGAATCTCTCCCATTTGCTTGACTTACAAATGAGAATGGTTATCATTACAAAAATCTCTTGGGGAGTGGTTATGGACGCACTAGTGGTGGGGGCGGATCGGCTAGGCAATATTCCCGACGTGCTGGCCGAAGCCGGTATCGGCATCGCCAAACATATCAGCGGGCGCGAACCTTCCCATCAAAAGCGCGTGAATGGTTTACCCAACGGCATCGGGATGGTCATTCTGTTTACCGATTTCCTGGGCCACAACGTAATGAAAAGCTTCCGTGAAGCAGCTCGTGCGCAAGGGTTGCCGGTGTTGTGTTGCAGACGTTCCACCTGCAGCGTCAAACAAGCCCTGGCGCAGTGTAAGTTCGATTGCATGGCCACATGTATCGAGCGGCCCACTAAGAACTAAGAACGAGGGAAATTGGCGGCGATTAGGGTTGCGCGCTGGTCGCGGCCGCGCCGCCTGAAAATCTTAGCCCGGTAAAAGTCTACGGGCGCCGTTATAGCGTTGCATCCAATAATCACTACGCATCGACTCGATGCGCACCACGCCGCCGCTGCTGGGTGCGTGAATGAAACGTTCCTCGCCTAGATAAATACCTACGTGTGAGT
>DATEEW010000160.1:0-3651 GCA_035280965.1 Burkholderiales bacterium | reverse complement strand
CAGATTGGCGGTCGGCTCGTCCGCGAGTACGATTTTCGGATGCGTCACCAATGCGCGCGCGATTGCCACGCGCTGACGTTGGCCGCCCGAAAGTTGATTGGGACGATGCTTGGCGTATTTGCCCAAATGCACAACATCGAGAAAATGTGCTACGCGTTTTTTTCGTTCCGCCTTATCCAACTCTTTTAACTGCAACAGCGGATACTCCACGTTTTCTTCTGCCGTCAACACAGGCAATAAATTGAAAGTTTGAAATACAAAACCAATAGTTCGAGCGCGCATATCCGCCAACTGGTCAGGCGTGCGCCCGCTGACATCTTGACCGTCTATCACGATCCGACCGGTAGAAGGCGAGTCAATGCAGCCGATAAGATTCAGTAGCGTGGATTTGCCGCTCCCCGAGGGACCGGCGATTGCCAGAAATACACCGGGCTCGATGCTCAGGCTCAACTCATGAAGCGCGGTTACACGCTGCTCGCCGAGCAAATACTCCTTCGAGACCTTTTCAACGCTCACCAGGCTCATTGCGGCTCATTCTGTTTTTTTAGGCGGTTATACTAAACCCGATTCTTCGAAATATCAGGCACTTTAGCAATGATCTTCAGATTTTTAATTGGCGCGTTCGTTACGCTGTTCACGCTTTTGCCGTTGAGCGCCCTCTCCGCCGAATCGGACGAAACACTAGCGCGCAGCATTGTCGAAAAAGCCGACCAAGTGCGCTTTCCTTCCGAGGGCTTCGAGGTCGAAGTCAGCATTCAAAGCAAAACTCCCTCCGGGGAAGTGGAAGCGCGGCTTTATAAAGTGCTGTCCAAGGGCAACGAGGCTTCGATCGTGATGATCATCGAGCCGGCGTCCGAGCGCGGACAAATGATGCTAATGAAGAGCCGCGATCTATGGGTGTTTCTGCCGAATGTCTCGCAGCCGGTGCGGCTGGGCTTGGGTCAGCGCCTGACCGGTCAAGTGGCCAACGGAGATATCGCGCGCGTCAATTTCGCTGGCGATTACAACCCAACGCTCTTACGCAGCGAAGAAGTGGATGGGGAAAAATGCTATGTGCTCGAACTGAATGCCGTCGATCGAGGCGTCACCTACGGCCGGGTACTGTTCTGGGTACGTCAGGCGAATTACTGGCCGCACAAAGCGGAGTTCTATTCTTTATCCGGTCGTTTGCTCAAAACGGCGCGGTATCAGAACTTCGAACAAATGGCCGGAAGGGTACGACCCACGCGTATGTTGATGGAAGATGCGCTACGGAAGGGAGAGATTTCGGCACTGGACTACAGTGAAATGCAGCTGCGCGATCTACCTGACAAGATTTTCAATAAAGACTATCTGAAACGACTGGAATGACAACTAGCGACTCGCGGCGTCCAGTTCCTTCAGACGCTCCAGGATGCCGCCTTCTTCTCCCAAAGAGAAGAAATGCGGATAAAGCAAACGCTCGGTAGCAGCCAGCTCCGGCTTGCCGCCGTACTTCCCTACCATTTCGTTCACCATATCGTAGGAAATGCACATCAATACCGCCGGTGCATTCACCCGAAGATTCGTACGTTCGCCGCCTAGCGGTTCGAATTTGAGCGAACGACGGTAAAAAGGGACATGGCGCGGGTTCACCTCGATCACGCCGTATTTCACGCCGCGCACTTTCATCGCGTAGAGGTAAGCGGTATGAAATAAACCGGCCAGCACGGGCTTGCTCGCGGATTTCACATCAACGGCCAGACGCGTAAATTCGGAGAGCGTGCAGCCGTTTTGCCTCAGCTCTTGCAATTCATCCTTGTAGAGCTGATCGGCCGAAAGGCCCTCGGCCGAATCGACACGCACACTGACGGTCCCAACGAGTTGCCCTTCGTCATAAGCCAAGAAGGTAAAAAGATGAGGGTCTTGGGTTGCTTGCGGAATCAGATAGCCGCGATCGGAATAACGCCGACCGACCAACCCGCCTGCTTCGCGTCTAAAACCTACAGATTTGGCTAGCCGGATTTTGAAAGCCGGTTGATGCTGGGGCTCGCCTTCCAATGCAGCGCTGTCCGGCTCCGTAACGGTAAGGCTACGAAAACGCAAGGCGGGATCCAGCGCATCAGCGCTAAAAATTGTTTGGCCGCTACGAGTCTGGCCCGTGTGCTGCTGCTGGGGCTCCACCGAATCTTCCGCCGCGCCGGGCTCCGTATCCGGCGCAGTAAAGGGGGGTGCGGCAGCTGATTGCTTCCCGCCTTTAAGCCACTTGAATAGAGAATCTTTTACCAACGCCGACACTCCTGCGATTTCGTGATGCGGCGCTGCCAGGAGGAGCGCAATAAGTCACATCCGACGGGTCATAGCTTTGTGCAAACAATGAG
The DNA here is from genome assembly GCA_035280965.1 of Burkholderiales bacterium. Taxonomy (GTDB): domain Bacteria; phylum Pseudomonadota; class Gammaproteobacteria; order Burkholderiales; family SG8-39; genus DATEEW01. The sequence goes on along the minus strand of DATEEW010000160.1, from coordinate 1,312 downwards.
CCCATCTTGTACCCCAGGCACGACACTCGCCAAGCGGTGACGCTACTCGACGGTGACGGATTTCGCGAGATTGCGCGGCTTGTCGACGTCGGTCCCACGTTTGAGTGCAACGTGGTAAGCGAGTAATTGCAGAGGTACTGTGTGAAGAATAGGCGATAAAAGACCGGCGTGATCGGTCAAACGGATTACATGTAGGCCCTCGTCTTCGACGACATGCGAGCCTTGATCGGCGATTACATACAATTCGCCGCCGCGAGCGCGGACTTCTTGCAAATTCGACTTCAATTTTTCCAGCAGCGCATCATTGGGTGCGATCGCGATGACCGGCATTTCCTTATCCACGAGTGCCAAAGGTCCGTGCTTCAACTCGCCCGCTGGATAGGCTTCGGCGTGGATATAAGAAATTTCCTTGAGCTTGAGCGCGCCTTCCATCGCAATTGGGTAGTGAATACCCCGGCCGAGAAAGAGTGCGTGCTGCTTGCTTGTAAATCTTTCCGCCCAGTTTTGAATTTCTTTCTCGACACTCAGCACGTGCTGCAGTGCGGCGGGCAAATGTCTCAAAGATTGGATCAATTCCCGCTCGCGATCGGCCGACAGCCGACCTCTCATTTTGGCGAGCACCATGGCGAACAGAACGAGGACCGCGAGTTGCGTGGTAAAGGCCTTGGTCGAGGCGACTCCGATTTCAGGGCCTGCGCGCGTCAGGAACCGCAGCTTCGATTGCCGTACCAACGCGCTCTCGGGAACGTTACAGATCGCGAGCGAGTGCTGATGACCGAGACTCATCGCGTGTTGCAAGGCTGCGATCGTGTCGGCCGTCTCCCCTGATTGCGAAATTGTGACGACCAGCGTGCGCGGATTGGGCACCGATTCGCGGTACCGATACTCGCTGGCGATTTCGACTGTGCAAGGGACGCCAGCCACGGACTCGATCCAGTAGCGTGCAACGGTCCCCGCGTGAAAACTGGTCCCGCAAGCAATGATCAACACCGAATCGATGGCGTTGAAAATCGCTTCGGCTTCGGCGCCAAACAATTGCGGGGAAATCGATTGCGCATTCGCAACCATTTCCAGGGTGTTCGCCACGGCACCGGGTTGTTCGAATATTTCCTTCTGCATGAAGTGGCGATACGGCCCCAATTCCACCGCCGCGTTAGTCAGTTCACTGACATGAACTTTTCTTTCAACTTTTTGGCCGGACGCGTCGCGAATGACATAGCCCTTCAAGCTCAGTTCGGCGACATCGCCTTCTTCCAGATACACAACTCGCTGCGTGACTTGCAGAAGCGCCGAAACATCTGAAGCCGCGAAG
>DATEEW010000159.1:0-3249 GCA_035280965.1 Burkholderiales bacterium | reverse complement strand
TTTTATACGAACCCCTTCACCATCGCGCCGCTGTACTGGGCGGCCTATCAGATCGGCTCTTTTTTCATCGATTCGCCCGGCGCGATGATGGCGCCGCCGGATTTCGAGTGGAGCGCGCTGGGCGCATGGTTCCGCAGTATTTTTCATTGGGGCGTGTATTACGCGAAACCGCTGGGATTGGGATTGTTCATCATGGCCGTCTCGCTCGCAGGCCTCGGCTATTTGGCCGTGCAATTCGGCTGGCGCGGTTGGGTGATGTACTCGTGGCGGCGGCGAAAAAAGAAACGCGCGGCCCGCGTGATGCCCTAAGCTGCGGGCGTTTCGCTCAGCACACCGTCCTGCAAACGCAGGATGCGGTCCGTGCGTTCGGCAAGTGCCGGATCGTGTGTGACGATCACATAGCTGGTCTTGTGACTGCGATTGAGTTCGAGCATCAGTTCAAACACGCCGGCCGCCGTTTTGCGATCCAGATTGCCCGTGGGTTCGTCGGCCAACACGCAAGCGGGTTGCGTGACCAGCGCTCGCGCGATGGCGGCACGTTGACGTTCTCCGCCGGACAATTCACCGGGGCGATGCGTCAGGCGTTCGCCCAATCCCACTTCTTTCAGCACCACTGCCGCCCGTTCGTAGGCTTGCGCTTTATTCATGCGGCGAATCAATAAGGGCATCGCCACATTTTCCAGCGCGCTGAACTCGGGCAGCAAATGGTGAAATTGATAAACGAAGCCGAGCGCTTCGTTGCGCAACTGGCCGCGTTCCGCCTCTCCCAGGCTGTTCATCGCCTTGCCGCGAATCATGACTTCGCCCGCAGTCGGCACGTCCAAGCCGCCCAGCAAGTGCAGTAGCGTGCTTTTGCCCGAACCCGAAGCGCCGACAATGGCGACGACTTCACCCGCGTGGATATCCATATCGATATCCGTCAGCACTTTGACGGGCGCGCGGCCTTCTTCATAGGTTTTGGCCAGATCGCGGCAGGAAAGAATGACGTCGCTCATTCGTAACGCAAAGCCTCTGCAGGACGCACGCGCGCGGCGCGCCAACTGGGATAAAGCCCAGCGGCAAGCGAAAGCACGAGCGAAACGATGGTAATGGTGATGACGTCGTCCCAACGCACTTCAGAGGGCAAGTCGGGAATCATGTACACGTCTTTGGCTAGAAACTTGAGACTGAGTGCGCGTTCCAGCGCGGGCACCAGCACGTCGATGTTCAAGGCGACGAGCACCCCGCTCACCACGCCGAGCAGCGTACCGATCACACCGATGATCGCGCCTTGCACGATGAAAATTTTAAGAATGCTGCGCGGACTGGCACCCAGCGTTCGCAGGATGGCGATATCGGACTGCTTGTCCGTCACCACCATCACCAATGTCGAGACGACATTGAAAGCCGCCACGGCGATGATCAAGGTCAGAATGATGAACATCATCCGCTTCTCGATTTCCACCGCGCGAAAGAAACTGACGAATTGCCGGCTCCAGTCGCTGACATAAAAATCGCCTTGCAGGCTGTTCAGCAATTCATAGGACACCGTGGGCGCCTGGAAGAGATCTTTGATTTTGAGCCGCACGCCTGAAACCGCGTCGCCCATTTGATAGAGCTTTTGCGCGTCGGCGATATGGATGAGCGCGAGGCCGCCGTCGAATTCCGCATGCCCCACTTCAAAAGTTCCGACAACCCGAAACTGTTTCACCCTCGGTAGCAAACCGGCGGGCGTCACCAGACCTTGCGGCGCGATGAGCGTGACTTGATCGCCGACGAAGGATCCCAATGAATGGGCCAGATCCGTTCCGAGCACGATGCCGAATTCCCCCGGCCGCAACGCGTGCATATCACCCGAACGCATGTGTTGGCCGATATCGGCGACCTGATCTTCCAGCGTCGGATTGACCCCGCGCACCAGGGTGCCGCGTACAGTGCCGGCATAGGACAACATTCCCTGCTGATTGATAAAAGGCGCGGCGGCGATCACTTGCGGATTGCGGCCGGCCTGGGTCGCCACATCCTGCCAATCCGGCAGTTGATTGGACGGGCTGCTGATTTGCACATGCGAAGCCACGCCCAAAATACGGGTGCGGATTTCGCGCTGGAAACCATTCATGACCGACAGCACGATAATCAAGGCCGCCACGCCCAGCGCGATGCCGGCCATGGAAATCATCGAAATGAAGGAAATGAAATGGTTGCGCCGCTTGGCTCGCGTGTAGCGCAGACCGATGAATAGTTCGTAAGGCAAAAGAGAATCTTTTTTGAAAAGGGCTTCGAGAAAGCTTGTTTTAGATACGTTCCGCCATTCAAACACATGAGGATTCGATTGACTTGCCCGCGCTCGTCCGGCTGCGCCAGCTCGCGACCGTCCTCGTCTTAGTCCCGGAGTGTGCCACAGCGGCAGCCGGCCGTCAGCGCAGCGAAGACGGCTACACTATGGGCCTGCGTTCGCTTTCGACTCTCAATGCATTTACAACTTGCCGTTCCAGATCTGTTGTGGCCCGACCCCTCGTTGACACAAGCCGCGCCGGAAACGCCGGCGCTGCTCGAAACGCTGGCCAAGGGCCGCCGTCGCCGCATCGAGACGCGAAATCTTGATCGCTGGCTGTTGCAGGCATTCGGTGTGCCCGAGGCCGGCGCGGCAGGGTATGCGCTGCGCGCAGACGGCGGCGATCCGGGCGGTGCGAGCTGGCTGTGCGCCGACCCGTGTCATCTGCGCGTAAATCGTGATCGCGTGATGCTCGCCGATGCCTACAGTTTCGAACTCAGTCGCGAAGAAGCCGAAGCTCTGGTCGAAGCTTTGAATGCGCATTTCGCCGGCGACGGACTTACTTTTTATCCGATGCAGCCTCATCGCTGGTATGTGCGCTTGAATGAACCGCCGATCATCGAAAGCACGCCGCTTGCCGAAGTACGCGGCAAAGATATCGACCCTTACCTTCCGCGCGGCCCTGAAGCGATGCGATGGCGCGGTTTTCTCAACGAAGCGCAAATGCTGCTGCATCAGCATTCGGTGAATGAGGCACGTGAAGAGCGCGGCGCCTTGCCCATCAATTCGGTCTGGCTTTGGGGCGAAGGTCCCAGCGCGTCGCCGACCGCGCGACCCTTTCAACGCGTACGAGGTCGCAGCGCTTTAGCAGCCGGGCTCGCGCTGGCAAGCGGCGCTTCGGCGCAGGAGCGTCCCGAACATGCAAGCGAATGGTTCAAAAACACTTCCGCAGAAGGCGTCGAACTGATCGTGCTCGACGATTTGCTGGCGCCTGC
>DATEEW010000158.1:0-6077 GCA_035280965.1 Burkholderiales bacterium | reverse complement strand
CGATATGTATATCGGTCGCGCCCGTTATAAGTTCGGCGCGCGCTGGGCCGCTACGGCCGACTTTACGCGTATCACGATCGAGAACGACGGCGATACGGTTAGCGTAAACGATTCCGAAACGAACACTATCGGCGCGGGCCTGCGTTACTACTCGACACCGACCAATCACGTGACCATGATCGTTCGTCGAACCAACGGGGATTATCCGAATCGTGACAATCCTTCTGCCGTCAACGACACTGGATATGACCAGAACGACTACGGCGTAGAAGTCGACTACCTCACGGGCCCTTGGAAGCTTGAAGGGGGTGTCGCCTATACCCAACGTGAATACGATAACTTATCCGATCGCGACTACGGGGGTATTACGGCCAACTTCAGCGCGGACTGGCGCATAACCGGCAAGACGGGTATCAAAAACAGTTGGCGACGCTATCTTCGCGATATCGAAACGTCGGATGCCACGTTTATATTGGTGAATACCTTCAGCGTCGCGCCCTATTGGAAAGTTAGCGATCTAGTCCGCGTAGAAATGCCCTTGCGGTATTCAACCCGGGACTACGAAGGCGACACGACCGCGAGCGGGTCGACGCGGGAAGATGAGTACTACCACCTCGGTTTGCAGGGGACCTGGCGGCCCACGCACAACTGGCACCTCGCTTTGGCGTACGAACACATTCGCCGCACTTCGAATCAAGAAGACCGCGATTTCGACGCAAACATAGCCTCGATCTCCGCACAATTCCTCTTTTAAGCACCTTCTCCTTCGGGCCGCTCAGGCCTCGCTCTTGCTAGATATGGGCGGATTCGCGCGGCCTTCGCCGCGCAGGAGGAAAAACATGCTTAGGAAAACCCCACTCTGGCTGGCGCTTGGCACCGTATTGGCGCTCGCCGCGTGCGGCGAGTCCGACAAGCCGAACTCGCAGACTGCGGCCAAAGTCAACGCCGAAGAAATTACAGTCCATCAAGTGAACGCGGCGCTATCGCAAGTGCCGGCGATTCCCGAAGACCAACAAAGTACTGCGGCGCGACAAGTATTGGACCGGCTGATCGATCAAGAACTGCTGGTACAAAAAGCGATCGATAAAAAACTCGATCGCGATCCGCAAGTCATGCAGAGCATCCAAGCCTATAAGCGTCAGGTTCTAGCGCAGGCTTATATCGAACAGCTCAGCGGTGCGAATACGACTGTGTCGAAAAATGAAATCGATGCGTTCTACGAAAAACATCCGGAGCTGTTCTCGCAGCGGCGCATTTATAAACTGCAGGAAGTGAAAATTCCCGCTTCCGCCAATGTCAGCCGTGACGCCCTCACCGCACAACTTAAAGAATCCGGTTCGCTAGGTGACTTCGTCGCGTGGTTGAAGTCACAGGGCGTGAAATACAACATCAGCTCCGCCATCAAGGCAGCCGAGGCCTTACCGCTCGACATGGCGGCGAAGCTAGCTGCGTTACAAACGGCACAGACCGCTTATTTCACCACACCGATGGGTATCTCCATCGTGCACGTGGACGATATCCAGCCGCAACCCATGAACAAGGAACAAGCCTCGCCGTTCATCGAGCGGTACTTGGTGAATCATCGAAAAATAGAACTGGCTCGCAACGAAGTGCAGACGCTCAAAACGGCCGCGAAAATCGAGTATGTGGGCCAATTCGCTAAAGCGCCGGCCGCCGCCCAACCTGCCGCGGTGCACAGCACCGGCTCGACGCCGCGCACCCAGGACGACGCGGTTAAACGCGGACTGTCGGGTCTTTAAAAGGATACACATCGACACCATGCATTCCACCCTCCTCTACCTGTCGCGCTGGTGTGCACTCCTGGCATTCGGACTGACTGGCCTAGTTCATGCTCAGAATGGAGCAACGATCCTAGGCCCGGGCGATGTGATTCGCATCAGCGTATTTCAAAATCCAGACCTGACGTTGGAAACTCGGGTACCTGAAAACGGCGAGATTTCTTATCCGCTTATCGGCAACGTGAAATTGGGTGGACTGAGTGTGCCGGCAGCGGAAGCGCGGATCGCGAAAATGTTACGCGACGGCGGATTTGTGAAACAACCGCAAGTCAATATTCTGCTTTCGCAAGTGCGCAGCGCGATGGTTTCCGTGCTGGGCGAAGTTGCCAAACCAGGGGCTTATCCGCTGGATAAACCATATCGGGTAAGCGAAATGCTGGCCGTTGCAGGGGGTATTACACCAGGGGGCGCCGACACAGTGATCATTACACGCAATGATGGCAGCCGTACGACGTCGGCGACAGTGGATGTCGCGCAAATGTATTTGCGAAGCGATACGGCCAAGGATGCCCTGCTGAACCCCGGCGACGTAATTTACGTACAACGAGCGCCGAAGTTTTATATCTATGGCGAAGTGCAAAAACCGGGCAGTTATCGTCTAGAACGCGGCATGACGGTGCAGCAAGCCCTGGCCGAAGGCGGCGGCGTTACGCCACGCGGCACTGAGCGCGGGCTAGAGGTGCACCGACATGACGCGAATGGTGCCTCCAAGCCGCAAGAACTGCCGATGCACGAACTGTTGCGCGACGCCGACGTCATTTATGTGAAGGAGCGGCTGTTCTAGCCGAGGCACCATGAGCCTTACCCAGTTATTGCGCATATTGCTCGCACGTTATCTGACCCTGGTCATCACGCTCGCGATCGCCATTACGATCGCGATCCTGGTGAATATCTTCATGCCGAAGCAATACACTGCAACCGCTTCGGTTTATGTAGACGTGCGCTCCCCCGACGCGATTCTGGGCGAAGTGTTGCCCGTCGGCGGATATATGACGACGCAACTCGACATCCTTTTCAATCAGAACGTCGCCGTCCGCGCGGTCAAAGCGATGAAGCTGGAGCAGAACGAAACGGTACGGCAACAGTACATGGCATCAACGGGCGGTCAAGGGCCGATCGAAACATGGCTGGGCGCGTTGTTGCGCGATGATTTGGAAGTGCGTCCTTCGCGTGACAGCAGTGTTATCGACATCAGCTATACCGCAGTCGATCCCCGCTTCGCCACGATGGTAGCGAACGCTTTCGCCAATGCCTTCATCGATGCCAATTTGGAGTTGCGCACCGAACCGGCCCGGCAATACAACAGTTGGTTCGACGTGCAGATCAAGGAACTGCGCGAGACCATGGAACAAAAGCAAAAACGCCTTTCCGAGTTTCAACGCAAATCCGGCATCATCGCTTCCGACGAGCGCATCGATGTGGAGAATGCACGTCTCGCCGACCTCTCCAGCCAGTTGGTCTCCGCGCAGGCGCAATCGGCGGACACGTCCAGTCGACAATCACAGACCAAACGAGCCTCTGCGGAGAGCTTGAATGAAGTTTTGGCGCACCCATTGGTACAAGGGCTAAAAGCCGATGTGGCTCGACAAGAAGCGGAAGTAGAACGGTTAAGCGCGCAGTACGGCCCGAATTATCCGGCGCTCGAACGCGAACGCGAAAAACTCTCCGCAATGCGCACCAAAGTGAATAACGAAGTTGCCAAAGTAGTAGGCGGCATCCGTTCGGCTAGTGAGGTTTCCAACCAGCGCGAGGCAGAAATTCGCAAAGAGCTGGAAGCGCAGCGCGCCAAGGTAATGGCACTAAAAATCAAACGCGACGAGCTCGCGCTGTTGCAACGCGAATCCGAAAGCGCCCAGCGCGCGTATGACGCCGTCGCCACCCGGCTGACGCAGACCAATCTGGAAAGCCAAGCCAATCAAACTAACGTCCATCTGCTTAATCCTGCGATGGAACCGAACGCACATTCGCAACCGCGTTCGCTTTTGAATATCGCTATCGCCATCGTGCTGGGCGGCATGCTCGGCACCGGCCTTGCGCTTCTGCGAGAAAACATGGATCGGCGTATTCGCTCGCGCGAAGACCTGGATCGGCTCTTGGCGGGCGTGCCTCTCCTCGCCAACATCCCGCGTGGCAAGCCGCGCTTCGCGCTGCCCTCGCGCCATTTGGCTTTGCCGTGGCGCCGCGATGCCGCGGCCGCTTAACGGTCTATATCAACGGAGATCTTCATGACGCCCCCCAACTTCCGCGGCGCTCGATTAAGCAAGATATCGTCGGACGTGGAGCACACCATCGATGTGGAATACGAACAGCCACTCGAGACTGAGGATCCCCACGCGGCCCAAATGGAAGGCTTCATCTCAGGCCCTCGTGAACGGGGACGGCGACTTGGACTCTATTTAATCGCCGCAGGAAGCCTGACGCCGGAAATGGCGGAAAAAATCGCTGAAGCGCAGCAGCAAACCGGTTTGCGATTCGGCGAAACGGCGGTCAAGCTTGGCTTCGTCGATCGCGAAACCATTAGCCGGGCATTGGCACAGCAGTTCCAACAACCCTTTTTGCAAGAGACACAGGGAGAACTGGATTCGGAAGTTATCGCGGCGCTGAAGCCCAACAGCAATTCCGCCGAAGCGTTGCGCATGTTGCGCAGTCAGTTGCTTCTGCATTGGTTCAATGGCGGGCGGGATCACCGCACCTTGGCGATTTGCGGTGCCGGAACAGGCGAAGGTCGCAGCTGGCTCGCCGCGAATCTGGCCGTGAGTTTTTCTCATCTCGGTGCTAGAACTTTGCTGGTTGACGCGGATCTGCGACATCCGCGTCTGCATCGGCTATTCGGTTGCACCAACGACGACGGGCTGTCCACTGCTCTGGCGGAACGCACGCCCGCCAATATTCAACAAGTCAAAGGCATCGCAGATCTCGCGCTATTGCCCGCCGGACCGATTCCGCCGAATCCGCAGGAACTGCTGAGCCGCGTGCAATTCGGTCGACTCGTCGACGAATTGCGCGATCGCTTCGATGTCATCCTGTTCGATTCGCCCGCCGCTTCGCAAAGCGCCGATGCGTTGTTGATCGCGTCTCGCGCCGGAGCCGCGTTGATGTTGGCGCGCCGCCACAATACCCGCTCCCAACCCTTGCAGGATTTTTGCGAACGGTTGAACAACGCCCAGGTCGCGATTGTCGGTTCAGTAATGAACGACTATTGACCAGCCTCGATGAGCGCGACCGCTTTCGATATCGAACAACATAGAGGGCGCGTCGATTTGCCGCTATGGCTCCCTATTGCGGCAGGTCTGGCCTTACTTTTCGTCCCTACCTACATCGATATAGCCAAAGGCTTCTGGGCTTTCGAACGCGGGTCGCAAGGGCCGATCATTCTCCTCATTGTTGCCTGGCTATTCTGGCGCCAACGCGGCGACTTGCTCAATCCGCCCGAATCGGCGCGCGCTCCTGTTTGGGGTTGGAGCCTGGTCACGCTCGGACTATTGTTTTATGTGCTCGGACGCTCGCAGGAATTCATTCAACTCGAAGCGGGCGCGCAGCTTCCCCTCCTCGCCGGCATCGTTCTGCTTATGTGTGGGACGCAAGCGTTACGCAAGTTGTGGTTTCCCATCCTATTCCTTGGATTTCTGGTGCCGCTCCCCGGCTCCCTGCTGGACGCGATGCTGCTGCCTCTGAAGTTCCTTGTTTCGGTCGTGGTGGAAGACATCCTCTATCGTCTGGACTATCCCGTTGCCCGCAGCGGCGTCGTGCTCATCATTGGCTCTTTCCGGTTGTTGATCGCGGATGCCTGTTCGGGTCTCAACTCGATGGTTGCGTTGACCGGTATAGGCTTGCTCTACGTTTATATCGCCGGTCACGCCAGTCGTGTCCATAACGTTCTGCTGCTACTAAGCATTCTGCCCATCGCCTTTATCGCTAACATTCTGCGTGTTCTGATTTTGATGCTGGTCACGTACTACTACGGCGACGGCGCCGGACGTGCGTTCCACGATCAGGCCGGCTATCTCGAAATCGTATTCGCCTTCGGCGGCTTCTTCGCACTGGATGCGCTGCTGTCGCTGTTCTTCAGACGACGCCCTATAAAAAGCCAAACAGCATGAATCGCAAATCCCCACGTTTTATATCCTTCTCTCTCGCCACATTGATGCTTGTCGCGAGCGGGGCTGCCACGCTCTTGCGTCCGGATTTCGCCAGCACTTCTCCAGTGATCGGTCTGGCGTCCTTGATTCCCGAACAGATCGGCGAGTGGAACCTGGAGCATACCCCGCTCATACAGGT
>DATEEW010000157.1:0-9464 GCA_035280965.1 Burkholderiales bacterium | reverse complement strand
AAAAGGGTTCGGGCAGCGGCCTTGTCACACCCTCCGTCGTCACTTGATGTTCTTCCATCGCTTCGAGCAAAGCGCTTTGTGTCTTGGGCGTCGCCCTGTTTACTTCGTCGGCGAGAATGAGTTGCGCGAAAATGGGGCCGGGGTGAAATTCGAACCCGCCGGTATTGCGGTCGTAAATCGAGACGCCGATGATGTCCGCAGGCAGCATGTCGCTGGTGAACTGGATGCGATGAAAATCCAGACCCAGCGATTTGGCGAGTACATGTGCCAGAGTGGTTTTCCCCACCCCGGGCAAATCCTCAATCAATAAATGCCCGCGCGAGAGCACGCAAGTGAGCGCCAGGCGGATCTGATGTTGTTTACCGAGAATGACCCGACCGGCTTGGTCGATCACGCGCTGCAGGGCATTGGACATGGTTTGGTAGCAGGGAAACGCAGACCAAAGTGTATTCCGAATCCGCTATGATTGACGGTAATTGAAACCGGAAAGCAGGAAAAATGGCCACCGCATTTATTCATCATTCCGACTGCGTCAAGCACGACATGGGTCCCCACCACCCGGAGTGCCCCGAGCGCGTGCGTGCCGTGGACCAATATGTCGAAAAAGCCGGCCTCTTCGGAAAAGTAACAATTTATGACGCGCCGCTGGCGACCGACGAACAGCTGGCCCGGGCACATCCGGAGGAATACATCGAAACCATTCGCGATGCTGCGCCGACGAGCGGCATGGTGCAGTTGGACCCCGATACGGCAATGAATCCTTATTCGCTGGATGCCGCCCTGCGCGCGGCAGGTGCAGGGGTGTTGGGCACCGATCTGGTGATGGAAGGCAAGGCGAAGAATGTGTTCTGTAATGTCCGGCCTTGCGGACATCACGCCACGCGCGACCGCTCCATGGGTTTTTGCATTTTCAACAATATCGCCGTTGCCGCATATCACGCGCTCGAAGCGCATAAACTCGACCGTGTCGCCATCGTCGACTTTGATGTGCACCACGGCAATGGTACAGAAGACATTTGTAGCGACGACGACCGCATCCTGATGACGGGGACCTTCCAGCATCCTTTCTATCCCTATAGCGGTACCGGTCCCAATATCGCGCGCAATATGAGAAACGTACCGCTGGCGGCCGGTACCGGCAGCGCGGGTTTTCGCAAGGCCTTCGAAGAGGTATGCCTACCTGCGCTGGAGGAGTTCAGCCCCGAAATCGTTTTCATCTCGGCCGGTTTCGATGCCCATCAAGACGATCCCCTTGCTCAACTGCGGCTCACTGATGAGGACTACGCCTGGGTGACCCGAAAACTCGTCGGCGTGGCGGAGCGCCACTCGCAAGGAAGGATCGTGTCAGTGCTTGAAGGCGGCTATTCGCTACAAGCACTGGGTCGCAGTTCGGTAAAGCATGTGGAAGAACTGCTTGCCGCTTAGTTACGGATTGAGGCGCCTATTGGGACGCACATCGCTCCGCTAAAGGCCGCCACGCGCGGCCTTTTTTCATTGCTTTAGGTCTTTAGTCCGGCTGCCTCCCGAGCATGTATTGGTTTAGCATGTGCGGTTCACACGCCGTTAAAGCTGGGGGGGCTGAAATGGGGAACGGTTTGGGGAGTGGAGCTGCGCCGGCGCGCGTCGATAGCGAAGAGGAAATTCGCTTCGCGGTAGTTATGTACGGCGGCGTATCGCTCGCGATTTATATCAACGGCGTTGCGCAGGAACTGCTGCATATGGTCCGTGCCACCGCACCGAAAGCGGTGGACAACGAAACCGCTTTGCTCGGCGATGCGGAGTTAGAAGGCGCCATGCGCACCTATCGCCGCCTGGGCCGTCACCTTCTGGAATGGCACGACTATCGTAACCGTAAGGCTGCGATGGACATTGTCGAGCGCGCCGACGCTCTTGATATGCTGAGCAAACGGTTCCGCTTGGATTGCGACGAAGCGCCCATTCGTAGCCGGTTCATTGTCGACGTGCTATCCGGCACTTCGGCGGGCGGCATCAATTCGATTTACCTTGCGAAGGCGCTCTCCAATCAACAGTCCCTGGCAGGCGTGAAACAACTGTGGATCAGTGAAGGCGATATCGCGAACCTGATCAATGACGGCGCTTCCGTTTCCGACCTAAAGGGACTGCAACTGCAACACCCGCCGCAGTCCCTGCTGAACAGTCAGCGCATGTACCGCAAGCTTCTCGATGCGCTCGATCAGATGGACCCTAACAACGCTGCGCCGACACGTTCGCCCCTGGTCGAAGAGCTGGACCTTTTCATCACGACGACGGATCTGGAAGGGCTGCCCTTGCCCTTCGCTTTAGGCGACACGGTGGTATACGAGAGGCGGCATCGCAATATTTTCCATTTTCGCTATGCCGGCGGAAAAGAAAACGACTTCATCAAGTCAAACGATCCTTTTCTTGCCTACGCGGCGCGCTGTACGTCCTCCTTTCCCTTTGCATTCGAGCCGATGTGTTTGGGCGACATCGAAAAAGTGACGCGGCACTTCGGCGATGGCGCTCACATTTATCGCAAAACGCCTGCGGCATTCCCGGATTGGCAAAAATTTTATAGCGAATATTGGCGTACGTCGGTAGCCGACTTCGCTGCGGCACAGCGTGGACTTCAGTCTGCGGAAGGAACGCTTGGAGAGCGCGAGAGCGATTTGAAGGCTGCGTATCTGAGTCGGACGTTCGGAGATGGCGGTTATCTCGACAATAAGCCGTTCAGTTATGCGACATCGATGATCATGCGCCGTCGCGCGGATGTGCCGGTACGGCGCAAACTGCTTTATATCGAACCGGTTCCGCAACATCCAGAAAGCGAAGTGCGCACTCGATCCGAGAAACCGAATTTCGCGGAGAACGTGCGCACCGCACTCGAACTGCCTAGCCGCGAAATGATTCGCGAAGATATCGAGCGTGTCCTCGAGCGCAATCGCACTTTGGCGCGCATCAGCGGGTATACGCGCGAAATCGACGGGGATGTCGCCTCGCTTGCCTCACCTCATGTTGAGCAGGACGGGGCAAAGCCTCAACCGCTGACTTCCATGATCGAGCAGTTCGGTGTTGCCTATGGTGCCTATCATCGCCTGCGCGTGGACGAAACTTCGGGCGTGCTCACCGATCTCATTGCGCGCGCAGCTCAGTTGGATCCGCGCTCCAACGCGATGGTAGCGGTGCGAGAACTTGTCAGTGCTTGGCGCCGTATCAATTACGCCCCCAATCCGGTGGTCGAGGCGACCATGCCTCGCGCGGAGGCGCATTTTCTTGAAGAATTCGATTTGCAATTCAGGCTGCGGCGCCTCACCTTTATCAGCCGCCGCATCAACGAACTCGCGCTGCTGGATACCAAAGCCGAACAACTGATCGCCGGCTGGAAATGCCGTGGCGAGCAAGTGCGCAAGCTGTCGGAAGAATTCAAAACGAAAATGCGGGAGGATGCCTGGCGCGCGTCTTTTCGTGCCGAGTTGCGCGAACTGAAGAAAAAACTGAGCGACGATCGTGCCACCCTGCGCACAGCCCAGGAGAATCTCGCGCGCATTCAAAATGGGTATACGCCCTTGACCGATGCAGTCATGGAACTGGGTCTATCGTGGAACGAATTGGAAGCCATTCTCGGCAACACGCCGGTAGGGCGCGAGCGTGCCGCGAACGCGCTGGTTGAAACGAAGCAGGCCGGCTTCAACCGCGTGGCCGAACGCATTCGCAGCGCGTTTCAAGTGACATTGCGATTCGGTGATTTGCTGAAGGCGCGAGAGGCTGATGATGCGGCCGCCGTCGCGCGCGATTGCGTGGCCTTCTATTATGCGAACTATCATCTTTACGATATGGTGATCTTCCCTGTGCAATATGGAACAGGGTCGGCAGAAACAAGCGAAATCGAGATCTATCGCATCAGTCCGGAAGATGCGACGCAAATTATCGACGAGCGACGCGATCCGCGCGGGCGGAAAAAATTAGCCGGCACGGTGCTGATGAATTTCGGCGCATTCCTGGAAAAGCGCTGGCGTCAAAACGATATGCTTTGGGGCCGTCTCGACGGTGCGGAACGACTCATTTGCGCCGTGATGCCGGCGGAAGGCGAGGGCGAGTTGGCGATTCGCAATGCGCTGATTCGCGATGCGCAAGAGGCCATTCTGGCCGAAGACCTGTATATCGATGACGTGGAAAACATGAGCCGCACGCTCGCGAGTTGCCTCGTCCAACGACTGCCCAAGGAAGCGCCGGAGCATTCCAGGCAAGCCGCCTTGGAGGAGATGCTCAGACGCGAGCAAAAGGCGCTGCCATTGGCGATGCAATCGGCTTTGCAAGCTTGTCTTAAAGATCGTAAGGCCTTGTGGGAGTTCTATAGCAAGGCTTACGAAGTGGAACGCAAAATTGATCCCGAACAGGCAGTCCGTTCGATGGCACGCAGCACGCGTGTCACCGCGCAGATGCTCGACTCCGTGGCACGCAGCTACAACTTGAAAAAATCTCCCTTTGCATGGCTCGCGACTTTTGCTTCCATGTTCTGGGGCTTGGTGGAAATTGCCGTTCCGCAAACGATGTGGAATCTGCTGGGCCGGCACTGGATCACGCTGCTCTATTTGGTGGATTTCGGCATGATCGCAGGGGGAATGCTGGTGGCGCAACCCGCCATCAGCAAATTCGGCTGGATGGCCTTGACCGCTACGTTCGGCATTCATGCGCTCGCCACGGTGACCGGCTACTACATCTCCGGCGCCCTGCAAGGACGCTGGTTCTCTTTGTTGAAATGGATTTTGACGCTCGCGCTTGCCGCACTCCTTGTGGGCGGCGCGCTGTATTACTACGAATGGTTGCGGTTAATACGTGCCGAGGGGATTGGTGTTTTATTTCAATAAGGGCTTGAGTCCGGGCCAGACTGTATCCAACATGCGCGGTTGAGCCGAAGCCACCGGATGCAGATTGTCCTCTTGAAAATTTGTCCGCTGCTCGATGACGCCTTCGAGTAAAAAGGGGACGTAGGCGGTTCGGTATTCCTTCGCCAGATCGGCGAAGCTTTGTTCGAATTCGCGCGCATAACGCGCGCCATAGTTGGGCGGAACCCGCATGCCAACAAGCAAGACTCGGGCTTTGGCGTGTTGTGCAGCCTTAATAATGATCCCCAGATTCCTGCGCATTTCGGAAACCGGCAGGCCGCGCAAGCCGTCGTTGGCTCCCAATGCGACAACCAGCACATTCGGCGTGTTTTTCTTCAATGCCGTGTCGATGCGAGCTGCACCGCCACTGGTAGTTTCACCGCTAATGCTTGCGTTGACCACTCTATAATCGAACTTCTCCTCGCGCAGACGTTCTTCTAACAAGGCGACCCAGCCTTGTTTTGGGCTGATGCCGTAGGCGGCAGATAGGCTATCGCCGTAAACGAGGACGTTTCCGCCAGCCGTAGCGGCCGTGCTCCATAAACCCAACAATACAAATAGCAGATGTTTCAACATGTCGACTGAAATTGCTCCATTGATTAAGGCGAACGCGTTATCCAAGCGCGTTCCGTCCACAGACGGCGGTGCGCCGCTCGATATTCTGCAGGATATCGACCTGAGCATCGTGCCCGGCGAAGCGGTTGCCGTTACGGGGGCTTCCGGGTCGGGAAAATCCACTTTGCTGGGCCTGCTCGCGGGATTGGATCGGCCCAGCAGCGGTTCGGTTCAACTCGACGGTGTCGAATTATTCGCGCTGGATGAAGACGGCAGAGCGCGCCTGCGGGCCAAACTTTTGGGTTTTGTGTTTCAGTCTTTTCAACTACTGCCCCCGCTGACCGCTCTGGAAAATGTGATGCTACCCCTGGAATTGGACGAAGATCCGCAGGCGCAAAGCAAAGCCAAGGCGATGCTGGAAAGGGTGGGGCTCGGACAGCGGCTTCATCACTAT
Organism: Burkholderiales bacterium; assembly: GCA_035280965.1. GTDB lineage: Bacteria > Pseudomonadota > Gammaproteobacteria > Burkholderiales > SG8-39 > DATEEW01. The sequence continues at coordinate 3,590 of DATEEW010000157.1, read as the reverse complement.
CCCAAGCTTCTGTCCGGCGGCGAGCAGCAACGCGTGGCGCTCGCTCGCGCCTTTGTCGTACGCCCAAAAATTCTTCTGGCCGATGAGCCGACCGGCAATCTGGATGCGGCGACCGGCCGGGACATTATCGATTTACTCTTCAAGTTGAATGCCGAGGCAGGCACCACGCTGGTGTTGGTTACGCACGACACTGCGCTCGCTTCGCGTTGTTCCCGCCAGATTCGGTTGATAGGCGGCCGAATGGATCTCGCATGAAAGGTCTGGCTTTTCGCATGCTGCTACGCGATTGGCGCGCTGGCGAACTACGCGTGCTTGCGCTTGCACTCGTCATTGCGGTCAGCAGCGTAACGAGTGTCGGCTTTTTTGCGGATCGTGTGAGGCAAGCCTTGTCCGAAGAGGCTCAACAGCTGATCGGTGGCGATGTCGTGCTCAGCGCCGATCATGCCCTTCCGCCGCAGTACGAACGCAACGCAACCGAGCGCGGGTTGGAACATGCGCGCGCCGTGAATTTCATCAGCATGGCGCGCACCAAAAAATTGACTCAGCTGGTCGGTGTCAAGGGAGTCAACCCGGGATACCCCTTGCGCGGTGAATTGCGCATTGCCGCCGCGCCCGGCGGCGAGGAACGCATTGCGCGCGGAATTCCGCCGCAGGGCAGCGTTTGGGTGGACGAACGATTGTTGCCTTTGCTCAATGTGAAGGTTGGCAGCGAAATCGAATTGGGCGACATGCGCTTTCGTATCGACGCGCTGTTACGCGCCGAACCGGACCGTGGCGCCAGTTTTTTCAATATCGCGCCGCGCGTATTGATTAACGAGACGGATGTCGAAGCAACGGGTTTGGTGCAGGCCGGCAGTCGGGCGAATTTCTTTTTATATGTGGCGGGCGAACGAACCAAGACACGCGACTATGAGATCTGGCTGAAAAAGCAACTGGCGCGCGGTGAAGAACTGCAATCTCTCGACAACGCAAGGCCGGAAATGCAGCGCGCTCTGGAACGTGCGCAACAGTTTTTAGGACTGACCGCGTTGCTTGCGGTCATTCTCGCCGCTGTTGCGGTGGGGCTGTCGACCAGGCGCTATACCCGAAGGCATCTGGATTCTTATGCGGTTATGCGCTGTCTGGGCGCGACGCAAAAACGTCTGACCAGTCTCTTCGTGTGGGAATTTATTGCGCTCGGCTTGATCGCTTGCGCGGTCGGCTGTGCACTCGGCTATGCTGCGCAAGTCGCACTGGAGGCTTTTCTTGGGGAACTCGTGGCGGCCACATTGCCGCAGCCTTCTCTGCTGCCGGCTGTGCAAGGCTACATTACCGGCCTGATTCTCCTGTTGGGTTTCGCACTGCCGCCTTTGCTGCAGCTGAAGAATGTACCGTCTTTACGCGTTATCCGACGCGATCTCGGCCTACCTAAACAAAGTGCTTTATTGGCTTACGGACTGGGTTTTGTTTCCCTTGCCGCACTATTGATTTGGCAGGCGGGCGATCCCACGCTGGCGATGTATGTGCTGAGCGGTTTTGTAGGTGCTTTTTTCGTATTCGCGCTTGCCGGTTATCTCTCTTTGCGCATCGTTGCGGCGCTAGGCAAACGTGCTCAACTAGCTTGGCGTTACGGGTTCGCTTCCCTCAAACGGCGTAGCCGGTCGAACACCGTGCAAATCCTTTCCTTGTCCTTGGGTCTGATGGCGATTCTGCTGCTTGCTTTCATCCACAACGATTTACTTGCCGCTTGGCGCGCGCAAACACCCTCCGATGCACCGAATCGATTCATGGTGAACGTACAGCCGGATCAGCGGGAGCCCATGGTGGAATTTTTCGCCGCGAACGGCCTCCCACCGTTCGAATTGCACCCGATGATCCGCGGTCGATTGCTGGAAATAAACGGTCAGCCTATCAACATCGAACGTTACGACGAACCGCGCACGCGGCGCCTGGCGGAGCGCGAATTCAATCTTTCTTATGATGAGCGTCTTCCGTCGAACAATGTGGTCAGCCAAGGCCGCTGGTTTGGTCCGCAAGAATTCAATCAAGGCGCGCTATCGGTGGAAGCGGGTTTAGCCGAGCGCCTCGGTATACGGATCGGCGATACGATCACATGGAACGTCGCTGGAGAACGCTTCAGCGCACCGGTGACGAACCTGCGAACGCTAGAATGGGATTCGATGCAAGTGAATTTCTTTGTCATCGGTACGCCTGCGTTGCTGCGCGACATGCCGACCACCTATATCAGCAGTTTTCATGTGGGAGGCGAACACTCGGCCGCGATGACCCGGCTTTCGCAGCGCTTTCCCAATATCACCATAATCGACGTAAGCGCGATCCTCCGACAGGCGATGGAGATGATCGATCAAGTGGCCAGGGCTGTGCAGTTCGTCTTCCTGTTTGCGCTGGGCGCGGGCATTTTGGTTCTGTATGCGGCTTTGCTTGCAACGCAGGATGAGCGCGCGCAGGAGGCTGCGGTAATGCGCGCGCTGGGCGCATCGCGTGCACAAGTACGCACGGCGCAGCGAGCGGAATTTCTTGCCTTGGGTTTGATCGCCGGGCTGCTCGCTTCTACAGGCGCGAGCGTGGTGGGGCACGTTGTCGCATGGAAGGTATTCAATCTGAGCTACGCAACGAATCCATGGATCTGGGTCGTCGGGCCGGCTTTGGCATTAGTCTGCGTGAGTCTCAATGCCTGGGTGGGTACGCGGGCCGCATTGGCGCGGCCTCCCATCTACGCACTGCGCGAAGCCTAGCCTTCCTTATTGCGCATCCAGTCGGCGGTGTTGCCCATCGCATAGAGGAGCACCTGTCGTAGCGGCTCTTCGATGCCTTCCTCTTCCATCGCCTGTTTCATGCATGCCATCCATTGATCGCGTTCAACAGTGCCAATGGAAAAGGGCAGATGTCGCGCACGCAGACGCGGATGACCGTATTGTTCTGCGAACAACGGCGGCCCGCCCAGCCAGCCGCTCAGAAACATAAATAGCTTCTGCGCGGAGCTGTCCAGGTCCTCGGGATGTAGTTTTCGGATCCCGTAATACTCGGGCACGGTATCCATCAATTGATAGAAGCGATCGACAAGGCAGCGGAGCGGTTCTTCGCCGCCGAGCACTTCATAAGCGGGGCGTTGCGTTTCTTCCATGTCGCAATTCTACGCCGCCTCGTGCAGCGGTACCACGCGACGCTTTCCCGGGCTGCGTGCTGGCCCGAGCTATGCTAAAAGACTTCCATGACCGAATACGCCAGCGCCCGTGCCCGTACCCGTCGCGCCCGCCTGCGCGCCCGCTTGAGCCACATATCGTTGCGCGATGCCTTGCTGGTCGGCATTCCGGTGCTCGCGCTTGTGGTGGCGGCCTTTTGGTACACCGCGCAGTTCATTCGCCCGGCTCCACCGGGAGCACTCGTGCTGTCCAGCGGCAGCCCCGGCGGGGCCTATGAAATGTTTGCAGCGCGTTACGCACCCATCATGGCGCGCAACGGCGTCGAGTTGCACGTACGTTCCTCTGCGGGCGCCTGGGAAAATCTGCAGCGTTTGAAAGACCCGGCGGAGGAGGTGGATGCCGGTTTCGTCCAAGGCGGACTTGCGCGGGGCGATGACACTCCCAACT
>DATEEW010000156.1:0-6874 GCA_035280965.1 Burkholderiales bacterium | reverse complement strand
CGCGCAGCTCGGTGCCTTGGATGTCATCCAGCACAGCGAGCGCAATCAACCACCACAAGGTGGCGTCGATGCAACCCAAATACCAGAAATCGGCTTCGGAAACACCTGGGCTGCTGGCGACAAACTTTGGAATCTGGCCGTTCTGCGCCTGATGCGCAGCCAGCGTGTGCAACCCGTCTGCGGCCGAGATCTCGAGATCGGCTTGCTCCGAAAGCGCCATTCCGATCGCGCAGATGGCCGCGTCGCGACCGAAAATGGCGGTGTAACCGCGCGAGGCGGCTTTCGCGCCCGGTGTCGCCGCCAATATTCCCTCCGGCGCCCGGTTCCGAAGCAGCAGCGCAATCGCCTGCTCGCGGCAGCGCTCGATCAATTCTTCTTGTTCGGAATGTGGGGCGGTCACGGCGCTAGTGTGCGCGATTCAAGGCGCGAGGTGAACCCGTCGATCGTCATCAGTATGCCAACAGCGCCACCGGCATTTGCGCGAAGACTTCAGCGACCTGCAGCTCTCCGTCATGTGGCTGCAATACCTCGTCCGTCAGCACATTTCGTAGGCGCACGCCCTCCGGAAGGCCTTTGATTGTCAGACGCGTATCGCTCCAGATTTGGCCGAGCGGAATGGTGTCGGGCGGCGCCCCTAGCTTGGCGTACAAACGACCGACGGCAACGATAATGCCGTGATCGCCATGCACTCGCCGATAAGCGAGGGCGTGCTCCCATTTTTCGCCTTCGGAGCGCAGCGCGAGATAGTTGCCTTGGCTGAACAGCTCCGGGTGTTCGCGCCTGAAGGCGAGCGAGCGAGCGACGATCGCCATCTTGGCGCGTCCGTCGTGGATATCGCGCAGTAGCTCTGCGGGCGCTGCGTCACGCACTTCTTTCAGCGTTTTGCGACGTAACTCGTAATCCACCGGCCGGCGGTTGTCCGGGTCGACCAAGCTGAAGTCCAGCATTTCATTACCTTGGTAGATATCGGGCACGCCGGGTGAGGTGAGCTTCACCAGCGTCACCGACAGACTGTTGAGTGCACCGTACCAGGCAAGGGTCTGCGCGAGCGGCCGTATATCCTGCAAGAACTTGTCATCGGGTTTATCGAGCAGGGCTCCCACAAAAGCGCTCACTGCGTCTTCGTATTCTTTGTTGACAGTAAGCCAGCTCGTATGCACCTTGGCTTCGCGCATTGCCTTGATCATGTAACGCTCGATGCGCTCGCGATAGCTTTTCATTCCGTCGGCATCGACTTGTCCGTACGGGAAAGAACCCAGCAAGGTTTGATAAAGCAGATATTCGTCGTTGCGGGAGGGCACGCAAGTGCCTCCTTCCAGTTCTTTGCGCTTGCTGCGGTTGAAGGTGCTCCAGCGTCGCAGCGCCAGTCGCCACACTGCGGGCATTTCAGTCAGCACATTAATTCGCGCGCGCACATCCTCGGAACGCTTGTTGTCGTGTGTGGAGGTCGCCACCATGGTATGCGGCCATTGCGCGGCGCGCGCCGCACTTGCGCCGTGAAAAGCTTTCACCGTCATACCGAATTGCGCGGGATCGCCGCCGACTTCATTGCAAGAGACCAGTCGGTTATAGCGATAGAAAGCGGTATCTTCGACGCCCTTGGCGGTGACCGGCGCAGTGAACTGTTGCATCTTCATGGCGAAGCCCTTATAGGCTTCAACCAACTCCGGCGATGCATCGGCCGGCGGCTGCAATAGCAGTACATTCCGAATGAATTCGAAAATGGTGTCTTCCGCCGCGGCGCTGAAACGCTTCGCGCGCGCCACGGCCCAATCGATATAACGTCGATCGTTGGGACTGGGCGTTCCGGTGATATAGGTCCGATAGACCGGAAAGCGCGCAACGATTTCGATCAGCGCCTGCCGCAACGTGTTGAAGGTGAAGTCGCGCGTGCGTCGGTCGCTGCGCGCGATGCGCAGCAGGCGATTCGAAAGCACGGTGAGTTCCGCCGCGAGCGCCGTACGCATGATGAGCCGCTTGCCTTGATAGGCAGCCTCTTCGAATTCCGTCGCGGCTTCTCCGGCAAATGAGTGCCACGTTCGCGTGAGCGCGTTCTTTGCCGAGGTATCGATGAACACGCCGTTCACCACATTGGCATAGCGATAGCCCGTGGTGCCATGCACCGCCCAATCGAGCGGCAGATCTTCGTGAGGGGCCGTGATTTTTTCGACCAACACGTATAAAGGCTTGTCCTTTGCCGCGGTCTCGACATTGCCCTGGGTGAGTTCGGCGTAACACTTTTGCAATTGCGCGAAATATGCCGCCGGATCGTAAAGTCCGTCCGGATGATCGATGCGCAAGCCGTCTACTGCTCCGGCGGCCACGAGCTTCATCACAAAGCGGTGCGTATCCTCGAAGGCAGGCGGGTGCTCTTGGCGCAAAGCGGCCAGGTCGTTAATATCGAAAAAACGGCGATAGTTGATTTCGTCGGCGGCCACGCGCCAAAACGCGAGCCGATAGGCCTGGGTCTCCAGTAACTCGTCCAGCGTGGCGAAGCTATTGCGATCCTCCGGCGTTCCGTTGCATTGCGCCAGCCCCTGCGCAATCCGATCTTCAATGATGGGATGAGCTTGAACCAGCGCGGCAAGCCGCGCCTTGAGCAATGCCTTTTCGCGCTTGCGCTCTTCGATTGCCGCGGTGCTTGCGCCGAAGCGTGAAGGCAAGTGGCCGAAAGCCGCGCGCAGACTCAGTAATTCCGCTTTGGCGAGCCAGGGAACCTCTTCTTCGTTGAGCAAAGCGTCCGCGCGCGATAGCAGACGCGGATATTCGCGTGGATCGATGGGAAAACGATGTTCGAAATATTCAACATGGAAACTACCGTTCGCCTTATCGAAAGCCAGATTCAGTTCGCCGCGCTCCAACACATTGCCGTAGTGGTCGCCGAGCGCCGGCACCAGCACTTTGCCGCTCAGGGCCGGATCGAGCGGGTTCCAATCGATATCGAAATACTCGGCGTATGAGGACGCTTGCCCGTTCTCCAGCACATCGGACCACCACGCATTGCTCGCTCCCGAAATGCCCATGTGATTGGGCACCATGTCCAGAAGTTGCCCCATGCCGTGCGATTTGAGCGTAGCGACGAAACGCTCCAAGTCTGCTGCGTCGCCGATTTCCGGATTGAGCGTGCTGTGATCGACGATGTCGTAGCCATGCATGCTGCCGGGCCGCGCGCGCAGAAAGGGCGAGCAATACACGTGACTCACGCCCAGATCGGCCAGATAAGGCACGATGGCCGTGGCCTGATCAAAATTAAAATCTTTATGCAACTGCAGACGATAGGTGGCGCGCGGAATGATGGGCATGCGAGCGCCTTAAACTGAAGCGGGTCGCTGCGCGGCGAGCCGTTCGGTCAGCGCGATAAAACGTTCGTCGTCCGCAACCTGTTCCAGCGTGAACGGCAGCTTGCGGCGCCAGTTCGGTTGTTCGCTCGTGGTGCCCGGCAAATTGGCTTGTTCTTTAATCGAAAGGACATCTTCCAGTTGCCACACTTCCACCTTGGCCGGTGCCGCGGCGAGATAAGCCGCGATAGCTTGTGCCAATGCCGGCGGGAGCTCCGGTGTCGCGGCCGGATCGGTAGGCAATCCTTCTGGCAAGCAGCCTTCGCGTTGTAGCGCTAGCAGGAGCTTGGCGCGATCGAGCGCCCGTTGCGCCCATTGCGCGTCGCGCATTGCCGCGTCGGGAAATAGATCGAGTTCGGCGCGCACTTCGATATCGCGCCCCCTCCACCACCCCGCCAGCGTGGGTAAATCATGGGTCGTCGCCGCGACGATTGCTTCATCTGGATACTCGGCTGGCGCTTTGAAGTCACCGTCCTGCCGGCGTTCGAAATACAGCAGGCGATAAGAGAGCACGCGATGTGCGTGTAAAGCATGGCGCACTTCGTCAGGCACCGTACCCAGATCTTCACCAATCACCAGACAGCGATGCCGATGACTTTCCAATGCGAGGATGCCGAGCAGATCGTCGAAGGGATAACTCACATAGGTGCCGTGCGAGGCGTCGAGTCCAGGCGGCACCCAAAACAAACGAGCAAGTCCCATGACGTGATCGATACGCAAAGCTCCGGCGTGTCGCATCGTGGCGCGCAGCGTAGCAATGAAAGGCGCATAGCGCGCGTGCTTTAAGCGTTCTGGAATCAGCGGCGGCAATCCCCAGTTCTGCCCCTGGAGATTGAATTCGTCGGGCGGCGCACCGACACTCGCGTTGACGGCGTAAAGGTCCTGGTTCGCCCAGGATTCGCCGCCACCACGATCGATGGACACCGCCAGATCTTCGTATAGACCGACACTGAGTTTGCTGTCATGCGCGCATACGCGGGCCGCGTGCAATTGCTGATCGGCCAGCCATTGCAGGTATTCGTAGAATTCGATGCGATCGATGTGCGCTTCGATGAAGCGGCGAACGGCTTCGGACTGCGGGTCGCGATATTCCTCGGGCCATACCGGCCAACCCCAGACCCCGGCATCGGCGGCATGGAAGTGCGCTTGCAGGGCTTCGAACAACGTGTGTCGCCGTAGATTTTCGCCGCCGTTTTTCTGGAAGGCGCGAAACGCCTGCTTGCGCGGCGTGTATTCTTCAAGTTTTCGGAAGTGTGCGTAAAGCAGTTCCAACACTGGAAACTTGCACTCGGACACGCCGCGATAGTCCACCAGTTCGTTGTCCCGCAAGGTCTTCAGCCGCTTTTGAAACGTGCGCGTGCGCACTTTCTTTTGAGCCGCCGAGCAATCGCGATATTCCTCCACCGCCTCGACGGCCAGATAGAGCACGTTTTTGAATAGGCGACTCGACGGGCTGTAGGGACTGCAATGCTCGGCATTATGCGGATACAGCGCGTGCAGTGGATTGACGCCTACGATGCCGCCGCCTTGCGCGCCCCATTGCTCGATGACCGTGGCCAGATCGCCGTAATCGCCGATCCCCCAGTTCCGATCGGACCTCAAGGAATAGAGCTGGACCGAACTGCCCCAGACGCGTCCGCCGCGATCGAATACAGGTGGCTGAAAACAAGCCGGCGGTGCGACGACCAATAAACATTCGCGATTGCCCGCCGCTTCATGCTCGAGGACCAGCTTGTGATAGCCGGGTGGCAAATCAACGTCGAGCCACCATTCCCGGCCGATGCGCACATCGCCTTCCACATCGCGTCGCTCCGCACTGTGCAGGTTGCCGGTATGCAGATCGCTGCGATGAACGCGGCCGGTTTCTTCTTCGATATGCCACGTCAATGTGCGGCCATCGAGCGCGGGCGGCAGGTTGAGGCGAATCGACCACGGACGTTGATGGGAGCGCACCACGCGCACCGGCGGAATCAAAAAATGCCAGCGTTGAGTTTCGTGATCCTTCTGGGCTTGGAGAATGGCCTCGGGTGTATCCGCGCGCACACCCATTGCGCTCAACAATGCACGCAGGCTTTCATCGCTCGCGTGATGCCGTTTGCCCCAGATATCGTAGTAGTTGGGCGCGATGCCATAGCAAGCTGCCAGCTGTACCAAGCTGTCATGCATAAAGGGGCTCGCGTTCCGCAAGCATTTCCAGGCTCCACATCACGCTCCACGGCGGTAAGACCCCATCGGGCAAGCTGATGTCGGTGATGCCGGCGCTCGAATAAAATACATGGCCCGGCGGTGCGAGTGTTTCCCGTGTCGCCGTGTTGCTCAAGTTTGCGCTCAGATGCAAACGCGCGCCATCGCCTAAAGTCCAATGTGCCGTCAAACCGGAGCGCTCATGCGCGATGTACGAGCCCGAGGCTTTCATATCGGCAAGTCGCGGCACGATATAACGATGCCGCAGTTCGAGCAGGCGCTTATACAACGCAAGTCTTTCCAGATGCCGCGGTTCGTCCAGTTCCTGCCAATTCAGTTTGCTGCGTTCGAAAGTCTCCGACGCATTTGGATCGGGAATGCTCTGCTGAACCGCGGGATCTGCGAATCGCGCAAAGCGGCCAAATTCCGAGCGGCGCCCTTCGGTGACAGCCGACGCGAGATCGGGGCCGAAGTCGCAGAAGAATAGGAAAGGCGCCGAAGCGTCGAATTCTTCGCCCATGAACAACATGGGAATCGAGGGCGCGAGCATTACGCAAGCAATGACCGCTTCCAGTGCGGGCGCGGGCGCCAGCTGGCCGATACGCTCGCCAAAAGCACGATTACCGATCTGGTCGTGGTTCTGCAAAAAATTGATGAATGCCGTCGCGGGCAAATGCAAACTCGGTTCGCCGCGTGACTGGCCTCCGCGGAAGTTCGACGGTTCGCCCTGGTAAGCAAAACCCTCCGCCAGGCAACGCCCGAACTGCAACAGCGGACGCTCGGCGTAGTCGATGTAATAACCGTCTTTCTCTCCTGTAGTGAGCACGTGCAGCGTGTGATGCGTATCGTCGTTCCACTGCGCGTCGGCGACCAGTGGTCTGGCTTCGTGCGTGCGGCCGAGGAAGTGCCCCTGGTTATGCTCGTTTTCCAGCACCAGATGCACATGACGATGCAAGCCCGGCCCTTCGCGTAAAGCTTCGGCCAACGCGCGCACGATGTGCGGCTGCGTGTCATCCGCGATGGCATGTACCGCGTCCAATCTCAAACCGTCGAAATGGAATTCCTCCAGCCAGTAAAGCGCGTTGTGAATGAAAAAATCGCGCACGGTCGCCGCTTGCGGGCCGTCGAAGTTGATCGCTGCGCCCCAGGGGGTTTGATGGCGCGGATTGAAAAAGAACTCCGCGTAGCAGTGCAGATAATTCCCTTCGGGACCGAAGTGGTTGTAGACCACGTCGAGCAACGTCATCAAACCGCGTTGATGCGCGGCTTGAACGAAGCGCTTCAAATCGTCGGCGCTCCCATAGGCGTTGTCGGGCGCGAAGGGCAGCACACCGTCGTAACCCCAGTTGCGC
>DATEEW010000155.1:0-2080 GCA_035280965.1 Burkholderiales bacterium | reverse complement strand
TGGACCCTCAGTCGGACTGTGACGGAAGATTGCAACCGGCTTCATATTTTCGATGGAATGCGTGATGAAAAGTCTGCATTTTAGAACACCGCTTCTGATCGCTGCGATCGTTTTGATGACTGCGAACTCCGCCTTCGCGGTAAGCGTGAACTTGGTGGGCACATTCGGCAGCAAAGCGCTTGTATCCATCGACGGCGGTACGCCGCGCAAAATGGCGCCCGGCGACAAGACGGCGGACGGCGTGGAATTGATCAGCGTGTCCAGCGATGGCGCGACCTTCAATATCGATGGCGAGCGCCGGACGCTGAGAATGGGGCAACACTACGCAGCCGCCAGCAGCGGCAATCCGACGGTCGTACTGGCTGCCGATCCCCAAGGTCACTTCATTACTCAAGGCAGCATCAACGGCTCTTCCGCTCGCTTCATGGTGGATACCGGTGCTTCGATGATTTCCATGTCGGCGGCAGATGCGCAGCGCATGAGTATCGACTATCGCAAAGGCCAAGTCGGCATGGTCAACACCGCGAATGGCACAATTCCAGCCTATAAGGTAACGCTGGATACCGTGCGCATAGGTGCCATCACCGTGAGCCAAGTGGATGCCCTGGTAACCGAAGTTCAAATGCCTTTTATATTGCTGGGCATGAGTTTCCTGAATCGCATGGAAATGAAACGTAGCGGCGAACAGATGACGTTGATCAAGCGTTACTGAAGCAGACCCTTCCAGCAAAAAAGGCGATCTGTAGATCGCCTTTTTTGCATTTAAAGCTCAGTTCTCGACTCAGGTCTTGGTTTTATCGCGTTCGATCAGCGCATAGGCTGAGTGGTTGTGTATCGATTCGAAGTTTTCCGATTCCACCGCATACCATTCCACACGTTCGTCCGCGTTCAAACGGGCCGCAACGTCACGCACCAGATCCTCCACAAACTTGGGATTGTCATAGGCGCGCTCGGTGACGAACTTTTCGTCGGGACGTTTGAGCAATCCGTACAGTTCGCAGGACGCTTCCTTTTCGGCATATTCAATCAATTCCTCGATCCAGACCATGCTGCGCGTCTTGGCGCTGATGGTGACGTGAGAACGTTGATTGTGCGCGCCGTAGTCCGAAATCTTCTTCGAGCACGGGCATAGACTCGTGACAGGCACCACCACCTTCATCTTGAAGCAGTGTTTACCCTTCTCGATCTCGCCAGTAAAAGTCACTTCGTAGTCGAGCAGACTCTGGACGCCGGACACCGGAGCGGTTTTATTGACGAAGTAAGGGAATGTCATCGAAACATGGCCGGATTCCGCCTCCAGGCGATCGACCATCTCCGAAAGCATCAACTTGAACGACTCGACCGAAATCTCGCGCTCATGCGCATTCAGGATTTCGACGAAACGCGACATGTGGGTGCCTTTGAAATGGTGCGGCAGGCCCACATACATGTTGAAGTTGGCGATGGTGTACTGCACGCCACCGTTTTTTTCCGCCACCTTCACCGGATGACGAATCGACTTGATACCGACCTGATTGATCGCCAATCGGCGGGTATCCGCACTGCTTTGTACGTCCGGAATCGTGCTCACGGGATCGCGGGTATTCATGACAAACCTTTCGCTCGGCGATGGAGAGGGAAAGCGGCGCTTTCCCGCACTGTCGAATCTGCGCGGCGACCGAGCACGCGTTGCAGAGAAGGATGCGGCTATTCTAGCAATTTAGTGCGCTCGGCGCACCGAAACTCTGGCAATACACTTACAAAGCATGGGGTTACTTCGAAATCACCGCCACCGTTTGCGGCGAAGTCCGTAAACGCGCCTGAATCGCCGCCACGATGCCCCCGCCGTCCAGGCCCACCGCGGACAACAATAAGTGTTGATCGCCGTGATCAACGAACTCGTCCGGCAAGCCTAAATGTAAGAGTGCAATCGCCAATCCTTGTTCCGCCAGACTTTCAGCGACCGCGCTGCCCGCCCCCCCTGCCACAGCGTTTTCTTCCACCGTAACGATCAACGAGTGTGTGCGGCCCAACTGCGCGACCAGTGCATCGTCCAGCGGTTTCACAAAACGCATATTCACCACTGTCGCATCCAGTTTCT
>DATEEW010000154.1:0-14753 GCA_035280965.1 Burkholderiales bacterium | reverse complement strand
CTGATGTGGACCTGGGCGATGTTTTGACTTATTCGGCGACCATGGCCGACGGCTCGGCGCTGCCGACCTGGCTGAGCTTCAATCCCGCGACGCGCAGTTTCTTCGGCAACGTGCCGAATACTGCAGCAGGTTTGCTGGAGTTGCGGATTACCGCGACAGATCTGGGCGGATTGAGCGTCAACGAGGAATTCAGTGCCGATATCGCCAACCACATCGTCGGCACGAGTTCGGCGAACACCCTGTCCGGCACTGAGTTCCGCGATCTAATGGAAGGCTTGGCCGGCAACGATACCTACGTCGTGAATGGAACGGATGATGTTGTCCTCGAGCAGTCGGGGCAAGGCGCGGATACGATCCAGTCCAGCGTCAGCTTTGAGCTGGGCGCAAACGTCGAAAACCTGACCCTGACCGGTTCGAGCAATACCAACGCTACCGGCAATAGCGGCAATAACATCCTGACCGGCAATTCCGGCAACAATTGGCTTGATGGCGGCATCGGTAACGACAGCATGACGGGTGGTGCGGGCAACGACACCTATGTCGTCGACAGCGCCTCCGACAGGGTGACCGAGAACAGCGGGGGCGGCAACGATACAGTCGAATCCAGCGTTACCTGGACCGTGGGCAGCAACGTCGAGCGTCTCACGCTGACCGGCAGTGCCAACATCAACGGTACAGGCAACACGCTCGCCAACGTTCTGACGGGCAACATCGGCAACAACACGTTGAATGGCGGCAGCGGTGTGGACAGCATGTCCGGTGATGCTGGCGACGACACCTATGTCGTCGATAACGCCGGCGATGTCGTTACGGAGCTGACCGAACAGGGCACGGATACGGTGCAAACCACCCTCTCCTATACCCTGGGTGTCAATGTCGAGAATCTTGTGATCACCGGCAGCAACAACCGCACGGGCACCGGCAATGCGCTCGATAATGTCCTGACTGGAAACAGTGGCAACAACAGGCTCACAGGTCTGGACGGCAACGACAAGTTTATCGGCGGTGGTGGAAGCGACACCTTCGTCGGCGGCACCGGCAACGATTACTATGTGGTCGACAGTACTGGCGATGCCGTAACCGAGCTGGCGGGTGAGGGCAGCGACACGGTCGAAACCAGCCTCAGCTATACCCTGGGCAACAACGTCGAGGATCTGGTCCTGACCGGAACCAATAACCGTACGGGCACCGGCAACGCGTTGGACAATGCGCTCACGGGCAACAGCGCCAATAACAACCTGACGGGGAACGCAGGCAACGACGCTCTCTACGGCGGCGCCGGCACCGACACGCTAAACGGCGGTTCGGGCAATGATCAACTTAATGGGGGTAGCGCCGCCGATACGCTCACTGGTGGAGCGGGACAGGATTTGTTCGTTTTCTCGAGCTTCGGTGGAACAAACGTGGATGTCATCACTGATTTCGACATTGCAGAGGACACCTTCGGGCTCGACGATGCAGTCTTTACCACCATCGTGCCGGGCGCTTTGGACCCTGCAATGTTCGTCATCGGTACCGCGGCGGGCGATGCCGACGATCGCATCATTTACAACTCAGTTACTGGAAATCTGTACTACGACGCGGACGGCAGTGGGGGCGGTGCGGAGGTGCGGTTCGCGCAACTGGACAGTGGGGTCGCGCTCACTGCGGCGGATTTTGCGATCGTGTAAGAACCGCTGAAGTTCTTGTCGCGTGTCTAGCGAATTCCCGCGTCCCGCGGCTTCTCATTCCCACCGCGAACCACAAATAAAAACGGCCACCGCAAGGGTGGCCGTCGTCATTTGGTGGAGGCGGCGGGAATTGGCCTTGCAGGCCGCGCTCGCGCCTGCATGCGCGAGCCGACTCGTAGGCACGCGACAAGCAGCAGTGCTTGTCGCGTGTCCGACTCGTCCCCCCGTCCGTACCGGACGCAGGCCCGGTCCCATCGCTGCATCAACAAACGCAAAAGGCTCCACAAGGGAGCCTTCGCGTTTGTTGGTGGAGGCGGGGGGAATTGAACCCCCGTCCGCAAGCCCTCTACAGACAGTTCTACATACTTAGCCATGCCAACTTAAGTTTTAACCGGTAGTCCGCCGACTGGCGGGCTGACTACAAGCGAGTCACCTAAATTTAACGCCGTACAAAGTAACCCTATACGACGCGATTTCATGTGAATGACCCAGCTCTAACTTGCGTTAGCCGCCCCATGAACGTGACGGTGCTGGGCTAGCAGCCCTTAGGCTGCTAGTGCGAAACGATCTTCGTTTGCAGTTATTGCGTTCCAGATGGATTTACGAGGTAACTGGGCCTCGGTATGCCCTGCGCTGCTTTGCAACCCACGTCGAAACCAAGTCGCCCCCGTTTCGTGTGTTCTTTCAGCCCGGTGATTATCCCACATGAGGCTTCCCGGGCCTGCGCTACTTAAGTCACGCCTGTGCATAGATGGTAACCGGACGGAGGAGTTCAACCCCTGCAGGGCTTATTTTTGCGACTTGTAGTCGTCGTAAGTAGTGCGCGGCTGAGTGGCGCAGCGTTCGCGTTCGCTGCTGTCGGGGCTGCGGCTGCACTGATTGGCTTGCCAGGCCTGCCCGCTGTTGTAGGCCTGTTCGGAGGTGCAGGCGACAAGAAGGTTCAGTGCGAGAAGGAGCATGAGGAGTTTCATCGCGGTTCCACTCAGAGATCGTTAAGGATTTCGCTCGGTTTGAAAATGATGCTGCCGTTGGCCTGCTACAGAATTGGATCGTTTCGCTTCGCCCAAATAACCGTAACCCGCGGCTAGAACCGGCATACCCGCGGCGCGCGCGCTTGCACGTTACGCAAATTATCGCCTACATAGGGGCATTCGGCGTTGCACCGACGAGCGCACCCGTGTCAAGACTGGAGAAGCAACGTGCCCTCTGTCATAGATGTGCGCGCACGCATATGTCATTGACATATTTTTCTCGCGCCGTTTATGGCGTACGGGAAAATCGCCTGCTATAAAAAAACCTCACGGGCAGTGTGGGATGGCTGCGAACGCAGAGCGATATGCATACCGATACGCAGTCGAATGTTTTTGAGTGGGACGATGCGGCAAGATCCGGATTGAATGCGGCATCGATTGCCGCCGGCTTGAGTGCCGACGTCCAGAGCGAATTGCGGGATGTTCAGAGCAGCCTCAGCACGCTCGTTGTCGACCGTTACAGCATTTCCCCTGCAACGTCGATTCTGGTGACGCTGCATTTGGGCCCGTCGGTGCTTCTTACGCAACTGCGATATGGACAAACGTATCGACGCAGGATGAGCCGGGGCGATATCACGATTACGCCTCCCGGCGAGCCGAAGAAGTGCGAGCAAGGAACACCGTCCGAAGTGCTTTGCCTGTCCATCGGGATGGGTTGGATGGAGCGCATTGCGTGCCGGGCATTAGGTGCCGCGGGCGAAGGGGTCCGGGTCCTCGACAATTTCGGTACGCGCGATCCACAAATAGAACGGATCGCTTTGCTTTTGGACACCGAACTGGGATCTCGGCGACCGGGCGAGGGTGTCTACAGGGACTGCTTGGGCGCTGCACTATCAATTCATCTGTTGCGCCGCTACTCGACGATGTGCGCGGCGGAGCAGGGGTGCGAGGGCGCGTTGGCACCCTTCAAGCTTCGTCGCGCGATCGAATATATAGACGAGCATCTATCCGAGCCCATTACGTTGTCGCACATCGCCGCGGCCATCCATATGAGTCCCTGCCATTTCGCGCGGGGTTTTAAGCAGGCGACGGGATGCTCGCCGCATCGGTATATCGTCGACTGCCGCATGGCGCTCGGAAAGCGGCTCTTGCAGGAGACCGATTTTCCAATCACGGAAATCGCTCATCGCGTCGGTTGCAATACGCAGAGTCATTTTTCCGTACTGTTCCGCCGCGCGACGGGCATGGCGCCTAGAGGTTTCAGGCAGTTTCATCAAGCGCATTCGCGGGTGTCCGTTACATCGCGGAAAGTTTGATACGTTTCTCGAGCCTCAACACGCGCGGGTCCCCGCAATGTCTCCCATCGAGCAACATCCCAATAGTCCCCATCGCGGCGCGTTCGCCGATTCGTTCGCTCGGCACAAGATTAGAAACGTCTGCGCAAGAACCTGAAAGACGTTCCGGACATGGGTCATTAGGATCGCGCGAGTTCATCGAGTCAGCGCGGGCGACCCGACGATCGAGTACTTCAATGACTCCAACATGGCTCGCATAGGAGGACACAATGAAGTTCCCATTCAATCCCAGACAACGCGTCTTTAAACCGTTCGCCGTCGCACTCGCGCTGGCGGTCGGAGCGGCCGCAACCTCTGCATACGCCGAAGAACCCCAGAGCGGCGAGCAGAAGAACATGCTCAGAGTCGGTTTTGTGAATTTGCAAGGGCGTTCGGCGTACCAGCCGAATACGATTGTCTACCCCGACGGGCGAACCATTGCTTTCGTTGGCACGCACAGCGGCAGCATGCCCAACCCGCTCAAAGGCGGCGTCGTGGAGCCGAATGGGACGATGATCGTCGACGTGACGGATCCGGCGGATCCGAAACAGCGCTTTCATATTCCGGGTCCCGGCGGCAACTCGCAGATGGTGCGCATGTGTCTGGGATCCCAACTCCCCGGCGGCCAGCAGGGCAAGGTTTATCTGATGCGAAATTTCAATACCGGATATGAAACCTGGGACGTCACGGACGTGCGCGCACCGGTGTTGCTGGCGACTTTCGGCGGCATCAGTTCCACGCACAAACATTGGTGGGAATGCAATACCGGGCTCGCCTATCTACCGGGCAGTCGTACGGCGGACAACTGGCGACAACGGCAATCGATGATCATCGTCGACTGGAAGAATCCTCACGCGCCGCCTATCTATATCCGGACCTTCGGCCTTCCGGGCGCGCAGCCCTCATCGACAGACCCGATACCGCCGTCGCTGCATGGACCGATTTCGACCTTCGAACATCCCATGGCAGACCAGCCACTGGCGGGCGGAACCGATCCTGACGATGTGGTGGGCAACCGGCTGTACTTGGCTTACGGGGTCGGCGATGACGGCGTATTGCAGATTCTCGATCGCAATAAGCTGGTGAACTTGAGCGCGGATCCGGTAAACCCGACGGATTTCGATTTGCTTGAACCGCAGGTCTCCAAACTGATCATGTCGCCCGATCAAGGCGGACATACTTCGATGCCGGTATTCGGGTTGAAACCGCCTAGCTATCAAAGTTTCTCCGAGTTTCAAACGCGGGACGTCGTGCTGCTGGCTTCGGAGTCGACCTCGAACCAGTGCCAGGAGGCGCCGCATTGGAGTTTCATTGTCGATGTCACTACTGAAGATAAGCCCTTCAATCTTTCGACGATGTCGGTGGATCCGCGCGAAGGCGAGAAATACAGGCGTGGTAACTACTGTACGCGAGGCGCGCGTTTCGGCGTGCATTCGAGCGAAGAGAACTTCAACAATCCTTACTACGGGAAGCTAACCTTTATCGCCTATTTTACGGGTGGGACGCGGGTATGGGACATCCGCGAACCGCATGCGCCGGTCGAGGTGGGTTTCTATGTGCCGGAGAACAACAGGTTCACGCTGGAGCAGTGCGCCACGATCAACGGCGTGCAAGTGTGCAAGAAGAGTTACATGACCAACAACGTGGAAGTCGATAATCGCGGATTCATCTATGCGGCCGACCGTTCCGGCTCCGGGCTGGACATCTACAAGTTGACGGGTAAGGCAAGAAGAATCGGTGAGGGGCGAGACTAGAGGACCAGCACCAGTCCTCGTGTATTTGGTCGCACAAAGGCCCCGTGAGGGGCCTTTGTGCTATGTAGAGGCTGCTCTATGGTTTCAGAAAGTTCAAAATCTCGAGCGGTGTGGTGATGATCGCATCCGCTTTCCACAACACCGGATCGTTCTCCTCGCCCAAATAGCCGTAACCCGCGGCTAAGACCTGCATGCCGGCTGCGCGTGCGGCCTGCACGTCGCGCAAATCATCACCGACATACAGACATTCGGCGGGCGTTGCGCCGACAAGTTCGGCGGCGTGGAGCAAGGGCGCGGGATGTGGCTTCGAATGCTCAGTGGTGTCGCCGCATACGATGCAGGCGGAGCGATGCGCGAGTTCCAGCGCCTTAATCAGCGGCGTCGTAAAGCGTGTGTGCTTATTCGTCACTACGCCCCAACAAATGCCGCGCGCTTCGAGTTCTTTTAATAACTCTGGCACTCCGTCGAACAATCGGGTGCCCACGCAGATTGCATTTTCATAGAGTGTCAGAAAACGGTTCTTGAGCGTTTCGAAATCAGGATGCGAAGGCCCGATACCCATCCCTGCTTTCAACATGCCGCGAGCGCCGGCCGAGGTAAGCGGGCGTACGTCTTCGTAGCTGATCGGTTGACGACCTTGCTCGATGAGCAGTGCGTTCAGCGCGGCGGCGAGGTCCGGGGCTGTATCGGCGAGTGTGCCGTCCAGATCGAAAAGAACTACTTTAATGCTCATGCGTGAACGGTGTGCAGCATGTAATTCACGTCGGTATCCGAGTCGAGCGCGTAAATTTTATTCAGCGGGTTGTAAGTGAGGCCCACGGTGTGCCTGACGTCGAGTTCGTGTGCGCGGCAGAAGCCGGCGAGTTCCGAAGGCTTGAGAAACTTGGTGTAGTCGTGCGTGCGTTTGGGTAGCAGCTTCAAAACGTACTCCGCGCCGATGACGGCGAAGAGATAGGCTTTGAGATTGCGGTTGATGGTCGAAAAGAACACATGCCCGCCCGGTTTTACCAGCGCAGCGCAAGCAGCGACGGTGCTGGCGGGGTCAGGAACGTGTTCCAACATTTCCATACAAGTCACAATGTCGTAACTGCCTGCTTCGCGAGCAGCAATTGCTTCGGCGGAGATGCATTCATATTCAACCGGAACTTGCGTCTCCAACTGGTGCAGTTGCGCAACCTTTAAGGCTTTATCGCCGAGGTCGATGCCTTTGACTTGCGCACCGCGACGCGCCATCGCTTCGCTCAAGATCCCGCCCCCGCAGCCCACGTCGATGACTCGCTTGTTCGTGAGACCGCCAGATTTTTCTTCAATCCAGGCTAAGCGCAGCGGATTGATTTGATGCAGCGGTTTGAACTCGCTATTGGGATCCCACCAGCGATGGGCGAGATCACCGAATTTTTGCAATTCCTGCGGGTCGACGTTACTCATGATGCGTCTCGAAAATAGATCAGCAATTAGACGCTGAAGCGCGTTGCTTTGCCATGCGGGTCGAATGCGCAAATAAAAAGCCCCGCTCGAAAGCGGGGCTTTTTCAGCACGGAAACGATTACTTGGTGCTGGTACCGACGACTTCAATTTCCACGCGGCGGTTTTTCTGACGACCGTCACGGCTCTTGTTGTCGGCAATGGGTTGCTTCTCGCCTTTGCCTTCGGTGTAGACGCGGTTAGCGTCGATACCTTTGCTCACCAGATAGGACTTCACGGACTCGGCGCGGCGGACGGACAGTTTCTGGTTGTACGCGTCGGTGCCGATGCTGTCGGTGTGGCCGATGGCGATAATCACTTCCAGATTCATGTCTTTCATCTGGGTGACGACATCATCCAGTTTCGTTTTGCCTTCAGGCTTCAGCGCGTATTTGTCGAAATCGAACAACACGTCGGCCGCTAGGGTGATTTTGCGTTGCTCCGGCTTCACAGCAGGCGCGGGAACTGGAGTAGGCGCCTCGGCTACCGTAGGTTTCTTCACCAGATCCGGATCGCATTCTTCAGTTGCTTGCGCGGGTGTCCAGTAGCCGGTGCGCCAGCACAGCCCAGTGGAATTCTTCACCACCACGCCGCGGCTATCCTGCATATAAGCCAGTGGTTTGACTTGAGCTACGGCCTGGGTGCACAAAGACCCGAGGAGCAGCAACCCGGCAACAAGCCAAGCATTTTGTTTTTTCAGATTCATGGATATGCCTTCCCTCAAAGTTATTAAACGTCAGCCCGGACCAGAGACCAAAGGCTATAGTCAGTCCGGCAAAACTTGGAACCAAAACAAATTCTTACGGTGCTATTCGATTGTGCCATAGACGTACTGGAATTTCTAGTTCCTTGATTTTGGGCCGGATGAGGCTGCCATCACTCATATGCAATTGGCCTGCCACCCACACATGAGTCACTTGCTCCCGTCCTCCTACATAAACTAGATGGGAGGCGGGGTCATAACAAGGCAAGTCGCTTAAATCGTTCATCCGCACCGCCGTCAGGTCGGCGTCCTTACCGATTTCGATGGAGCCGATTCGGCTTTCGAGACCCAAAGCGCGCGCGCCGCGCAAGGTTGCGCACCGCAAGGCCTCGTGGGCCGGGAGGGTGGAGGCGTCTTTAGCGACCGCTTTGGCCAAAAGAGCGGCCAGCCGCATTTCCGCGAACATATCCAGTCGATTGTTACTGGCAGCGCCATCCGTCCCGATCGCGACGTTGGCGTCGGCCGCGAGTAATGCCGCGATGGGCGCAAATCCGCTTGCCAGCTTGAGATTGGAGGTGGGGCAGTGGGCGATCGAGCTACCGCTTAGTGCGAGCGCTTCGATTTCGGCATGAAGCAGATGGATCGCGTGGACGCCGATCAGACGCGGTGACACCAGGCCAAGGCGCCGCATCCGCTCGAAAGGCCGTACTCCGTGCTCCCGGAGGCTGACCTCGATTTCATCTTCGGTTTCATGCAAATGCAGGTGAATGGGCAGATCGAGCTCTTCCGCGATGGTAAGGACCCGTTCGAAAGTCCGGTCGCTCACCGTATAGGGGGCGTGCGGTGCCATGCAAAATGACAGGAGTGGCTCGTCACTGTATTGATCGCGTACTTCCAGGCCCTTGGCGATGTAATCGTCGGCATCGACGGCATACGCACTGGGGTACTCCATCGCAATGAGGCCAACTGAGGCCCGCATACCCGCATCCTTGAAAGCACGCGCGGCGTCCCCCGGAAAAAAATACATGTCGTTGGCACATGTGACGCCCCCGCGCAGCATTTCCGCGCAGGCCAGCATAGTCCCGTCATACACGAATTCCGGCGATACGTGCTTTTGTTCGGCCGGCCAGATGTATTCCTGCAGCCATCTCATCAGCGGCAAATCGTCCGCGTAGCCCCGTAACAAGGTCATCGCGGCATGGGTATGCGTGTTCACCAGACCGGGAATCAGCACATGTTGTTCGAGCTGCACATATTCCTCAGCGTCGAAACGCGCATGCGCGCGAGCGGTCGGCATCAAAGCGACGATCTTTCCCTCGCTGACGACGACGCTGTGATCGCGTAGCACAATGCCTTGCGGTTCAATGGGGATGATCCAGGCGGCATCAATGATCAGATCAGCCGCGGTACGTGTGTTTTCCATGGTGCAGACAATAACAGGCGCCGCGCGGACCTAAAAGCGGGCCCAGCGGTTCGAGGTCTGAAGCGGCTTGGGGCATTAGGGGTCCGGATGCTAGAATTTCGTTTTTCCAAAAAGCGCTTAGAGCCGAAATCATCGGCCGCCTTCGCCTCACATCCCACGCATGGATCAGTTCGCTAAAGAAACACTCCCGATTAGCCTCGAAGAGGAAATGCGTCGTTCGTATCTCGATTACGCCATGAGCGTGATCGTGGGACGTGCGCTCCCGGACGTGCGCGACGGCTTGAAGCCTGTGCATCGCCGCGTCTTGTTCGCCATGCAGGAGGCGAATAATGTTTGGAACCGGCCGTATGTGAAATCCGCGCGCGTGGTCGGTGAAGTGCTCGGTAAATATCACCCGCATGGCGACAGCGCGACTTATGAAGCGCTGGTGCGCATGGCGCAGGACTTTTCCATGCGCTACATGCTCATCGACGGTCAGGGTAACTTCGGCTCTATCGACGGGGATTCCGCGGCGGCATACCGCTATACCGAATGCCGCCTGGAGCGCATCTCCTCCGAACTGCTCGCTGACATCGATAGCGAAACGGTCGATTTCGTGCCGAACTACGACGGCAAGGAAATGGAGCCGACGGTTCTGCCCGCGCGTCTGCCGAACCTGCTGATCAACGGCTCGTCCGGTATCGCAGTAGGGATGGCGACCAACATTCCGCCGCACAACCTGACCGAAACGGTCGATGCCTGCCTCGCGTTATTGGCGGATTCGACGATGGATATCGAGGCGCTGATCAAAATCATGCCGGCGCCGGATTTTCCGACTGCAGGTTTGATTTACGGTTTGCATGGCGTGCACGAGGGCTATCGCACCGGTCGCGGCCGCGTCGTTATGCGCGCGCGCACGCACGTCGAGGACCTCGAGAAGAGCAGCAAACAGGCGATCATCGTCGACGAGCTGCCTTACCAGGTCAACAAGACGAGCCTGCTGCTTAAGATCGCGGAGCTGGTAAACGAGAAGAAGCTCGAAGGCATTTCGCATATCCAGGACGAGTCCGACAAGTCGGGCATGCGCGTCGTCATCGAATTGAAGCGCGGGGAAATGCCCGAGGTGGTGCTGAACAATCTGTATAAACAGACGCAGCTGCAAGACACCTTCGGCATCAATATGGTGTCGCTGCTGGACGGTCAGCCGCGCCTGCTGAATCTGAAGCAGATGCTGGAAGCCTTCCTAGCGCATCGTCGCGAAGTTGTCACGCGCCGCACCGTTTTCGAATTGCGCAAAGCGCGGGAACGCGCCCACATACAAGAAGGTTTGGCCGTTGCGCTGTCGAACGTCGATGAAATCATTGTGCTCATCAAGGCGGCGCAGACGCCTGCCGAAGCAAAGCTGCAGTTGCTCGCCAAGGCATGGCAATCGCAACTCGTGCGCGACATGCTTGCGCGCGCCGGCACGGATTCGACCAAGCCAGAGGGACTTGCGGCGCATTTCGGGTTGACCGATGAAGGCTATCGCCTCTCCGAGGCGCAAGCGCAACGCATTCTGGAAATGCAGTTGCAACGCCTCACAGGCCTGGAACAAGACAAGATCGTTGCTGACTATCGAGAACTGCTGGAAACCATCGGCAATCTGATGGATATCCTGGCCAAGCGTGAACGCATCACCGCCATCATCCGCGAAGAACTGACGCAAATCCGCAATCAGTACGGCGACAAGCGCCGCAGCGAAATTGTCATGAATACTGAAGACATCAATGTCGAGGATTTGATTACCCCGGCTGATGTGGTGGTGACGTTCTCCAAGGCCGGTTATGTGAAATCGCAGCCGGTTGCCGACTATCGCGCGCAACGTCGCGGCGGTCGCGGCAAACAAGTCACGGCGATGAAAGACGACGATTACATCGAGCGCCTTTTCGTTGCGAATACGCACGACTACATCCTGTGCTTCTCCAGCCGCGGGCGCGTTTACTGGTTGCGTGGTTACGAAGTGCCGCAAGGCACGCGCACCAGTCGCGGCAAGCCCATCGTCAATCTCTTTCCGCTGGAAGACGACGAGCGCATCAGCGCGATTCTGCCCATCAAGGAATTCGACGCGGCGCATTTCGTGTTCATGGCGACCGCGCAGGGAACCGTGAAGAAGACGCCGCTTACCGATTTTTCGCGTCCGCGCGAAAAAGGCATTATCGCGGTCGATCTGGAGCCGGGCGACTATCTCATTGGTGCGGCGATCACCGATGGTGTGCATGATGTGATGCTGTTCTCCGACGCCGGCAAAGCCGTGCGCTTCGAAGAAGGCGATGTGCGCCCGATGGGACGTGCGGCGCGCGGCGTGCGCGGTATGCGCTTAGGCGATACCCAACGCGTGATTTCCATGCTGGTCGCGGAAAACGAACAGCAGACCGTCCTGACGGCTACTGAAAACGGTTATGGCAAGCGCACGCCGATTGCGGAATACACACGTCATGGTCGCGGCACGCAAGGCATGATCGCTATCCAAGCCAGCGAGCGGAACGGTCGACTAGTCGGCGCCGTTCTGGTGGATGAAAGCGATGAATTGATTCTGGTCTCGACCGCTGGCGTATTGATTCGCACCAAAGTAGCGCAGATTCGCGAAATGGGCCGTTCCACCCAGGGCGTAAGCCTGATCAATCTCGACGCAGGCACCAAGCTTGCGGGTATCGAGAAGGTGTTGGAGACAGAAGAAAACGGCATCGAGGGCGAAGAAGTCGACGATGGTGTTGGTGCCGTGGGCGATGACGGCGGCACGGAAGGCAGCGACAATGGCAATGGGAGCGACGTTGGCGGTGAAGCCACGCCGCCCGGCGAAGGACCTGCCGAAGAATAGAGGTGCAGCAATGAGTAGAGTGTTCAATTTCAGCGCCGGACCGGCGGCCTTGCCCGAGGCGGTGCTGAAACAGGCTGCGGCCGAAATGCTGGATTGGAACGGCAGCGGCATGTCGGTGATGGAAATGAGCCATCGCGGCCCCGAGTTCATCGCGATCGCGGAAAGTGCGGAAGCCGATCTGCGCGAACTGCTCAACATCCCGAAGCATTACCAAGCCCTTTTTCTACAAGGCGGCGCGACTTTACAGTTCGGCATGCTGCCGCTGAATCTGATGCCCGAAGGCGGCAACGCCGATTACGTCAACACCGGCGAGTGGTCGAAAAAAGCCATCAAGGAAGCGCAGAAGTTCGGTAGCGTGAATGTCGTCGCGTCCAGCGAGGACAAGAATTTCAGTTATGCGCCCTCGCAAGATACTTGGAAGCCGCTCAATCCGAGCGCGGCTTACGTGCATTACACGCCGAACGAAACGATCGGTGGTGTCGAGTTTCAATGGATTCCGCAAACGGGCGACGTCCCGCTGGTCGCGGATATGTCCTCCACCGTCATGTCGCGGCCCGTGGATGTGTCGCGTTACGGGGTGATTTACGCTGGTGCGCAAAAGAATATCGGTCCGGCCGGCTTGACCATTGTCATCGTTCGCGAGGATTTGATCGGACGCGCGCGCAAAGGCATTACCTCTTTGCTCGATTACAAGGTGCATGCGGAAGCGCAGTCGATGTCGAATACACCGCCCACCTACGCGTGGTACATCGCCGGGCTGGTGTTCAAATGGCTCAAGGCGCAGGGCGGACTCGTGGCTATGGAACAGAAGAACATCGCCAAAGCGAAGCTGCTTTACGATTTTCTCGATGCATCGAATTTCTACGGCAGCCCCGTGCGTAAAAGCGATCGTTCGCGCATGAACATCCCCTTTACGCTCGCCGACGACAAACTCGACGGCGCTTTTCTCAAAGGCGCAGACGCGCGCGGCCTGATTCAACTCAAAGGTCATCGTTCGGTCGGCGGGATGCGCGCGTCGATTTACAACGCCATGCCGGTTGAAGGAGTGCAGGTCTTGGTCGAGTACATGCGCGAGTTCGAAAAGAACCCCGGCGAAAGCGAGCGCGCATGAAACAGATCTACGATGTACTGGTGCTGAACCAGATTTCCAATGTGGGTTTGAAACGTCTGCCCCCGGAGCATTACCGGGTTTCCAAAGATGTGGCGAATCCAGACGCGATTCTGGTGCGTTCGGCCGATATGCATCACATGGAGATTCCGGCCTCGGTGAAAGCCATCGCGCGCGCGGGTGCGGGGACGAACAATATTCCCGTGAAAGCGATGAATGTTCGCGGCGTACCCGTGTTCAACGCGCCGGGTGCGAATGCGAATGCTGTGAAAGAACTGGTGCTTGCCGGTCTGTTGATCGCTGCACGCAATTTGGGTCCTGCGCTGAATTTTGTTGAAAAGCTGGAAGGCGAGGGCGAAGCGCGCGACAAGCGCGTGGAAGACGGAAAAAAGCAATTCGCCGGAATCGAACTGCGCAATCACACACTCGGTATTGTCGGCCTGGGAAAAATTGGCGCGCTGGTTGCCGATGCGGCCATCAAGCTTGGGATGCATGTCATCGGCTTTGATCCCCATATCACTGTAGAAGCCGCCTGGAGTCTCTCTTCGCAAGTGAAAAAGGCGAACTCGATCGAAGAAGTGTTTCGCACCAGCCATTTCATCAGCCTCCATTTACCGCTGGTGGCAGAGACCCGCCATCTGATTAATGGACCGATGCTGGAACGCGCAAAGCAGGGATCGGTGCTGCTCAATTTTTCGCGCGAAGGGATCGTAGACGAAGCAGCGGTCAAAGAAGCGCTCGCGACCCATAAGCTCAAGTACTACATTTCGGACTTTCCCTCCGCCGAGCTGGCGAACCATCCTTGTGTGGTAAGCATGCCGCATCTGGGCGCCTCGACGCGCGAGGCGGAAGATAATTGCGCAGTCATGGTTGCCGATCAGTTGCGCGAATATCTGGAACACGGCTGCATTCGCAACGCGGTGAACTTTCCGGAGGTGATGATGCAGCGGGAAGTGCCTTATCGCGTGTGCATCGCCAACGCGAACGTGCCTAACATGTTGGGCCAAATTTCGACCACCATGGCGCAAGCGGGCTTGAACATTCACAATATGGTGAATAAGTCGCGCGGTGAAGTCGCTTATACGCTGGTCGATACGGACAGCCCCATTCCGGATTCGGCGATCGAAAAACTCGAGAGTATCGAAGGTGTTTTAATGGTGCGTTATCTGCCGCTGCCCACTTAATCGAAGCCTGTCCCGGACCCTGAGCCCCGCATGAGCGAAGAAAAAATACGTCAGTATCGCGAAGCCATCGACCTTATCGACGATCAACTGCTCAAGCTCCTGAGCGAACGTTCGGAATACGTACAGGCGGTCGGTCATATCAAGGGGCCGGACGCGCAAAAACATCGACCCGACCGCGAGGCGGAAATTCTGCGCCGCATGTGCGCGGACAATCCGGGCCCGATGTCGGACGAGGCCATTCGCGCGATCTGGCGCGAAATCATCAGCCAAAGCATGGCGCTCGAGCAGCGGCTCAAAGTGGCTTAT
>DATEEW010000153.1:0-7410 GCA_035280965.1 Burkholderiales bacterium | reverse complement strand
GTAGGTATTCAAACGCTCACGCGCGCGGCTTTGCCGGTAAAAATCCGAATCATCAGTACGCAACTTTCAGGTGTGGATCGAGAAGCGGCGGTGCTGCTTCCCGCGCTGCGCTCAAGCGATGAGTTGAAATTGATTCTGCGTACGGGCGTATATAACGCCGGTCAGCGTTATACCGTTGAAGGGCCGATCGAGCGCGAGTTTCTGCCTACGCACGTGTCCGAACGCGGGCCCGATTACGAAGTCCTTGTTTGTAGCGAAGCGCCGGCTGCACACAGATTGGTTTAGGGGCCGAACAAACGGTCCAGTAGGCTCGGAACGGTTGTGCGGCCTATTTCAGCGACCGTGCGTTCCAACAGGGTATTGACCAGAATTTGAGTCAGTTCGGCAGGCGTCAATCCGCCGCGCTTTTTGCCGAGATTGCGCAAATGAATATCCGCAAGCACAAAGCTAAGATCGACGCCCGCCGTTGGAATCGTCGGTAGGTATTGGACCTTCGCGCCGCGAATGCGCAATTCTTCAACGATCAGCTTTGTCTCTTTGCTTCGTTCTTCTCGACGCGTGTCGCCGATGTGTCGGGCGATGTTGCGCTTGAGCGCATCGAAATTACTGCCTTTGCCGCTTTGCTCATAAGTCAAGCTCGGTCGGTCGATAACGATTTTCTTGATGTAGATGACATCGCTGGTCAAACTTGTGGGGTTGACGGCGAGTTCGATACTGTCAGCCGTGAAGGCGTGTTCGCTGTTGAAGCCGCTCGGGTTGCCGACGCGCAACTCGCCGATTCGACCCTGACCATTTTGTGGCGACAGCTCAACGTCGCCGACCTCGACCTTGGCTTGCAGAATATCGCCGCCATAACCTTCGATCGCGCGTTTGATCAGCCAGTCGAGTTGCACATAAACGTAAATCCCTATCGCCGCCAGCACAACGAGCAGTACCCCGCCGAGGGCTGGTGCGGCGCGCTTCATCTCAGGCGAGCACCTTGTGCAGCCAGGTGCTGATATCGTCCAGTTCCTCCATGCATACCGAATGCGGCATCGCGTATTCGTGCCATTCGATGGGGTAGTTCATCGACTGCAGCAGATCGCGCGATTGCGCAGCGGCTGAAATGGGTATGACCTGATCGCTGTTTCCATGCGCCATAAAAATGGGGACGTCGCGATTGGCCGCGCTTGCCTCCGTCGCCAAGGCATCGGGGATGGGAACATAGCTCGATAGCACCATCAAACCCGCGAGCCGTTCGGCATGCCAGAGTCCGGTTTGGAGTGCCATCGCGCCCCCTTGCGAAAAGCCTGCGAGCACAATGCGCGAAGCGGGCGAGCCGCGCTGCTTTTCACGCGCGATCAATGCTTCGATAAGCGCCTGCGATTCCCGTACGCTTGCTTCATCGGTTCGCTTGGCGAAATCGCTGGACAGCACGTCGTACCAGGCGCGCATGACATAACCGTTGTTGACGGTTACCTCTTGCATGGGGGCGTGCGGAAAGACGAAACGGATCGGTACATCGGGCAGGTTCAGTTCGTCCACGATGGGCACGAAGTCGTTGCCGTCCGCGCCGAGGCCATGCATCCAGATCACGCTGGTATTGGGATTGGGAGCGGTTTCGATTTCGATGGCGTCTAGCAAGTTGGACATAGCGGACATAGTGAAGCGGCTTCCTTTAAGACGTTTTCTTGGGGCGTTGTGCGGCTTTGGGACGGAACGCTTTGATCACTGCGTCGTCCGTTTCCACATAAGGGCCGCCGATCAAATCGATGCAATAGGGCACGGCGGCGAAAATGCCATTCACCAGCACCTCGCCCTGACTCCCTTTCGCGCCTTCGAGTGTTTCGCGAATGGCCTTGGGCTGGCCCGGCAGATTGATGATCAGCGCTTTTTTGCGGATTACTCCGACTTGTCTCGACAAAATGGCGGTGGGCACGAAGGCGAGGCTGACTTGACGCATTTGTTCGCCGAAACCGGGCATTACTTTATCGGCGACCGTCATCGTTGCTTCGGGCGTGA
This sequence comes from Burkholderiales bacterium, assembly GCA_035280965.1. Lineage (GTDB taxonomy): Bacteria > Pseudomonadota > Gammaproteobacteria > Burkholderiales > SG8-39 > DATEEW01. The sequence continues at coordinate 5,409 of DATEEW010000153.1, read as the reverse complement.
CATCGCGAGGCGCGGGGCCGGTTCCGCCGGTGGTCAATACCAAATCGCAGTGTTGGGTGTCCACCAGATCGATCAAAGTCTGTTCGATTACCGCTTGTTCATCGGGAATCAACCGCGCTATGGTTTCCCAAGGCGTAAGCAAAGCTTTTTTGAACCATTCTTCCAATGCCGGAAGACCTTCGTCGCGGTACACGCCGCCGGACGCGCGATCGCTGATCGAAACCAGGCCGATTTTTAACGGTCGATCGAGCATATTCATTGGGGTTTGCTTTCTTCGATACATTCGCCGACGCGTCGCGCCGCATAACGTTGTGTCATGAGCATGCTTTCCGCGCCGCGTCGCAATTCCACACGGTTGCTGCCTTCATAATGCTCGGCTCCCACACGCAAACGTCCGGTGCCTTGCATTGGCGGCTCCGATTCGCAATGGAGCGACCAAGTCGCCTCATCGCCCTTTAATACATAGTCCCGCACCGCGCAGCGCGCACCTTTGATATTGCGCGGCGTCCACTGCGCCGGGGAGTCGACTTGGTCCGGTGCAATGCAGTAACGCGACACGATGGGCGAGCGCGCAGGTACGTCGCCAAATTCGGTATAAGTTTGCATCTCCCACAACCCGGGTTTTACTTGTGCGAAAAGTGACGTGGCCCAGCAACTAAGAGCGAGCGCCAGTAGCAACTCATTCCACATCATGCGCGCCGCGCGCCTCTTCGGCCGCTCGAATCAACTTGAAAAGTTCGCGATAGTGGCGCGCCGGACGCTGCGTTTCGCGCTCCTTGCGGACTTCGCGTACGCATGCACGCAAAGGTTGCAAGTCCGTGCCCGGAAAGGCGTCCGCAAAGGCGGTGAATGCCGCGTCGTCTTCGATCAGGCGGTCGCGCCAGCGCTCGACGCGATGCAAGGTCGCGGTGGCGGCGCTGGACTTGCCTTCCCATTCGTCCAGTTTCGCCCGAATCGGGCCGGGCTCCACATCGCGCATGAGTCGGCCGATATATTGCATTTGGCGCCGCCGCGCCTCGTGTTTGGTTATGCGCTTCGCTTCAATGACCGCGTCGCGCAAGCTGTCCGATATATCGACCGCCTCGAGTTTTTCGGCGCTCAGGGCGACCAGCGCTTCCCCCAGATCCTGCAGGGCATGCATATCTTTTTTGCGGCGCGTTTTACTGGGTTTGAGTTCTTCTTCGGACATTGGGAAGCGCGTGAGTAAGGCGAGGCAGGCAAGCCCGTATAATAACGGCAATTCCTTCCATCTTTTCGACCCGAACCTTCCCCATGCAAAAAACAAGCTTCGCCTATAGCCTCGACCAATTCCGCACTCTCGTTGACGATGTGTTGAAGCAGGCCCTGAAAAAAGGGGCAAGCGCTTGCGAAGCGGATGTATCCGAAGGCTACGGACAGAGCGTCACGGTCCGCTGCGGGGAAGTCGAGACCATCGAATACAACCACGACAAAGGCGTCGGTATTACCGTCTACATCGGGCAAAAGAAAGGTTATGCCAGCAGTTCCGATCTATCGCCCAAAGCGCTGTCGGATTCTGTGGACGCGGCGCTGTCCATTGCACGCTTTACCGCCGCGGACGAGTGCGCGGGATTGCCCGATCCGGCCTTGCTGGCGCGGAACGTCGAAGATCTGGATCTCTTTCACCCTTGGGAGATTTCCGTAGAGGAAGCGGCGGACATCGCGCGCGCATCCGAGGCCGCCGGCTTCGCGCTCGACAAACGTATTGTCAATTCGGAGGGCGCAAGCGTTTCCTGCCAGCAATCGCAGTTCATTGCGGGCAACAGCGCGGGTTTCATGGGCGGATTTCTCAGCTCGCGTCACTACGTGTCCTGCGCTTTGATCGCTGCGGAAGGCGATGCGATGCAGCGGGACGATTGGTATTCCTCAGAACGTGCACCCGAGTTGCTCGCCAAACCGGAGGCTATCGGCAAATATGCCGGTGAACGCGCTTTGTCGCGTTTGCGCAGCCGAAAAATTGCTACGCAGGGCGCGCGCATTTTGTTCGAAGCGCCGGTGGCAAACGGATTGATCGGGCACTTTGTCGGAGCGGCCAGTGGGGGAAGTCTGTATCGCAAATCTTCCTTTTTATTGGACGCCTTGGGTAAACCTGTTTTTTCGCCTATCGTCAATTTGCGCGAAGAACCGCATTTGCGCGGAGGCCAGAGTAGCTCCTATTTCGATGACGATGGTGTTGCGACACATCCACGCGATGTGGTCAAAGGCGGCGTGTTGCAAGGCTACTTCCTCGGTACATATTCCGCGCGCAAACTGGGTATGCAAAGCACGGGCAATGCAGGCGGCAATCACAATCTGATTCTCGCTCCGGGTAAACGCGATTTTCGCGCCATGCTGAAGGCGCTCGATACCGGTTTGCTCGTCACCGAATTGATGGGACAAGGGATCAATATGGTGACGGGCGATTATTCGCGCGGCGCCGTTGGCTATTGGGTCGAAAAAGGGGTGATCCAGTATCCGGTCGAGGAAATCACCATTGCGGGTAATTTGCGCGATATGTATCGCAATATCGAAGCCATCGGCGCCGATGAATTGGTGCGCGGCTCTCGCCGCTGTCCTTCCATTCTCATCAGCAATATGACCATTGCCGGAAGTTGACATGAAAAAAACGCGGCGGTCTTTCCTGAAACAAGCTGGAGTTGGCCTCGCGCTAGGCGCAAGCGCCGCTCCCGCAGTCGCTCAGGGCGCAGCCTTGCAATGGCGCCTGGCGTGCAGCTTTCCGAAAACGCTCGATGCGCTCTACGGTGCGGCCGATTTGTTTTCCAAACGCGTCGCCGCGCTGACCGGGAATCGTTTTCAGATCCGCGTTCATGGGCCGGACGAAATCGTTCCCTCATTGCAAGTGCTGGACGCCGTACAAAACGGTACCGTGGAATGCGGGCATACGGCGAGCTACTACTACGTGGGCAAGAACCCGGCCTTCGCCTTCGATACTGCGCTGCCTTTTGGTTTGAATGCGCGGCAACAAAATGCCTGGATGATGGCGGGCGGTGGCTTGCAGTTGATGCGCGAGCTATTCGCCGAATACGGTTGTGTCCAATTTCCTGCCGGTAACACAGGTGCGCAGATGGGCGGCTGGTTTCGTAAAGAAGTGAAGACTGTCGCCGATTTGCACGGACTAAAATTCCGCATTGCCGGCATTGCCGGTCAGGTTTTGGCGAAGCTGGGCGCGGTGCCTCAGCAGATCGCCGGTCCGAATATTTATCAATCGCTCGAACGCGGCGCGATCGACGCGGCCGAGTGGGTCGGTCCGTATGATGACGAAAAACTGGGCTTTGCCAAAGTCGCGCCTTACTATTATTACCCCGGGTTTTGCGAAGGCTCGGCCCAGTTGTCGATTCTGGTGAATCGTAAAAAGTGGGAGGAGCTGTCGCCCGAATACAAGGCGGTCGTGGAAGCGGCAGCAACCGAAGCGCATGTGCACATGAGCACGCATTACGATGCGCACAATCCTCTCGCTTTGCGCAAACTGGTCGCCGGCGGTGCGAAGTTGCGCGCCTTCCCGGTTCCGGTCATGCAGGCGGCGTATACGGCAGCCTTCGAGTTATACGAAGAACTTGCGCAGAAGAGTCCGCAATTCAAGAAAATCTACCTGGAGTGGAAAGCTTTCAGGCAGGAATCTTTTTTGTGGTTCCGCGTCGCCGAACAAAGTTACGATAACTTTGTTTATTCGGCATCGACAAAAAAATAAGCGGTTGTCTGCGCTAACCCCGGTGGCTGCGCATGAAGTCCGCCATATGTCGATGTGTCTCATCGGCTTCCATGGGTGCGCAAAATAGGAAACCTTGCGCGCCGTCGCAGCCTCGTTCGCGCAGAAAAGCCAATTGTTCCGCCGTCTCCACACCTTCGGCGACAACGCGCAATTCCAGGTCCTTGGACATGGAAATAATCGCGCTCACAATGGCGCGATCGTCGGGGTCCTCCGAAATATCGCGAATGAAAGAGCGGTCGATTTTCAGCTTATCGACCGGGAAGCGTTTCAAATATGCGAGGCTCGAATAACCGGTTCCGAAATCATCGATGGCCAATCGGATGCCCATCGCTTTGAGCGCGCGAAAACTATCCAGCGTCGCATCCATGTCCTTGATGAGCGCGCTTTCGGTGATTTCGATCTCCACCATTCGGGGATCCATGCGGTGATCGGTGAGTGTAGATGTCAGCGTGGTCACAAAAGCCGGATGACGAAACTGCCGCGCGGATAAATTGATTGCCACAGGAATGGGCGCCATTCCGTTTTTCGCCCAGTCTTGTGTTTGGGAGCAAACGCGATTCAGGGTCCACTCGCCCAATTGCTGAATCAGGCCGGATTCCTCGGCGAGAGGGATGAAGGTGTCCGGCAGGACCAAACCATGTTGCGGATGACGCCAACGCAATAGCGCCTCAATGGCATCGATGCGACCACTGACGATGTCGTACTGTGGTTGGTAGTGCAACGACAATTCGCCTCGTTTAAGCGCAAGGCGCAAATCGTTTTCCATCGTCAGCAGGGCGTTCGCATGCGCATTCATTTCCGCCGTAAAAAATTGAAAACCATTCCTCCCCGACTCTTTCACGTGATACATCGCCGTGTCGGCATTGCGCATTAAGGTTTCGATGTCCTGCCCGTCGTCCGGATAAAGCGCGATACCGATACTGCCCGAGACATGCAAATCGCGACCGTCGATCAAATAGGGTGGCTCGATTGCATTCAACAAATTCTGCGCGATGGTTGCGGCGTGACCAACCGGCCCCAAATCCTGCAACACGACGACGAATTCGTCGCCGCCCAATCTCGCCACCGAATCTTCCGCGCGCACCGAGGCGGTGAGACGATGCGAAACTTCGGTCAATAGCCGGTCGCCGACCAGATGGCCAAGGGAATCGTTGATGGTTTTGAAGCGATCCAGATCGATAAACATCAGTGCCACGCGGCTGCGATGGCGTTGCGCGAAGGCGAGTGCCTGTTTGAGTCGGTCTTGCAGCAAATGTCGATTGGGCAGGCTGGTCAATGCATCGAAGTGCGCCAATCGTCGTAGCTTCGCTTCGGCATCGCGACGTTGTTCCGCCTCCTGTGCGAGTGCGATCAATGTGCAAATTCCCGCGGCGAAATCGATATCCTCGGCCGGCCAATCGCGCGGCCTCGACATTTCGAAACTCATGCTGCCGATCACTTGACCTTCGAGCCATACCGGTGTGTCCAGCATGGAGACGATTCCGAGTGGCCGCATGTAGTCGCGAATCACGGCATCGGAAGTCGGGGTCGCATCCCGGTCTTCTCCGATGTGATGGCCCGCGGCGGACGCAAAGCGCGCGATATGCGCCTCGGCGCTGAACTGCCGCGGCGCGTCAGGCGGATCGCTTTGGTGGTCGGCCCGTAACGCAAACTCGCATTGCACATTGCCCTGTTCCGGGTGC
>DATEEW010000152.1:0-9514 GCA_035280965.1 Burkholderiales bacterium | reverse complement strand
TTCGAACTGCTCTTCTTCGCTGGGTAACTGGTTGCGATTCAAGAACAGGAACTCGCTGCGAAACAGGCCTACGCCCGTTGCGCCGCTTTCGATCACCTCATCGATGTCTTGCGGCAGTTCGATATTCGCCTGCAGTTCGATAGGCGTTCCTTCGAGCGTCGTCGCGGGTGTGCTTTTCAAACGCTTGAGCTTTTGGCGCTCGATCTGGTATTCGCTCTGCCTTAAGCGATATTCGTTTAACACCTGCGGATCGGGATTGACGATCAGCACTCCTTCGGCGCCGTCGACAATCAACAATTCGCCCTCGCGAATCATTTGCCGCGCATGGTGCAGACCGACAATGGCCGGCAGATTCAGACTGCGCGCGACGATGGCCGTGTGCGAAGTCACGCCGCCCTGATCGGTCACGAAGCCGGCAAACTGATGCTGCTTGAACAAAATCATGTCCGCCGGCGAAAAATCGTGCGCTACGACAATAATGTTTTCTTCGTGCGTGGGTGTCGCCGGTACATGGGCACTACCCATGAGCACCTTCAGCACGCGTTCGACAACTTGTTGGATATCGGCCTTGCGCTCGCGCAAATAGACATCTTCGAATTCCTCGAAGCGCTGCACGAGCATATCCATTTGCTGAACAAGAGCCCATTCGGCGTTGTAGCGGCGTTGGGCGATCAACTCGTGGGGGGTTTGCGAAAGCATCGAGTCGTTCAAGATCATCCGATGCACATCGAGGAAGGCGCTTATTTCCGCAGGTGCGCCCGCAGGCATGCTTGTCTGCAGGGCCTGCAACTCGTTGCGTACCGTAGCGATCGCGGTGTCGAAGCGCGCGATTTCGTCTTCGATGCGATCTATTTCGATTTCGTAGTGGGGCGCCTCGAGTCTGGCAGCGGTAATGAGATGCGCGTAACCGATCGCGACGCCACCGGAAACGCCCGACCCGTGCAAGGTGAAGCTCGCACCGTCGCAAGATGCAAGCATAGAACCTTGAGCGTTTGCTTCGGGTTTTCCCATCACTCGCCTTCGCCGAAACGGTCTTCGATCAATGCGACCAAAGCCGTCATTGCTGCTTCCGCATCTTCACCTTGCGTCTCTATGCCGACGCGGCTGCCTTTACCCGCTGCCAGCATCATTACGCCCATGATGCTCTTGGCGTTGACGCGTCGGCTGCCACGAGACAACCAAATTTCCGAACTGAACTTGCCAGCCGTTTGAGTCAATTTTGCAGAAGCGCGCGCATGCAATCCCAACTTGTTGGTAATTTCAACCTCTTGCTGCGGCATTCGCGCTTCCTTCGTTCACATAGGTGACCCCTTCGCGACCGCCGCTGACCGCCTTGGCGATAACAGCGGTCAAGCTTTCGTTTCTGTAGGTCAGTGCCCGTACCAGCATCGGCAAATTGACGCCCGCGATGATTTCAACGCGGCCGGGCTCATAAAGGCGTGATGCGATGTTGGACGGCGTCGCGCCCAGCATATCGGTCAACACCAGCACGCCCTGCCCTTCATCTAACTGTTGCACCAGATCTTGCGCAACAGGGAGGATCTGATCCGGATCGTCGTGCACGGTGACGCCCACTTGTCGTACGCGCAGTGGTCGCTTGCCAAGCACATGGCTCGCGCAATGGATCAAGGATTCGCCGAAGGCACCGTGGCTGACAATAAGAATGCCGATCATGTGCGTAGTTTAGCAGTGGCGTTGGAGACGAAGTTCTCCACCGCATCGATGAACATTCCAGCGACATTGAAGCCCGTCTGGGCTTCTATTTCGCGGAAACAAGTGGGGCTGGTAACGTTCACTTCGGTCAGGTAGTCACCAATAATATCCAGACCGACCAGCAGAAGTCCGCGCGCGGCGAGAATGGGTCCCAGGGTTTCGGCGATTTGGCGATCGCGTGCGCTGAGCGGTTGCGCGACACCGGTGCCCCCCGCAGCCAGATTGCCTCGCGATTCGCCCGCCTTGGGAATGCGCGCGAGGCTATAAGGCACGGCTTTTCCGGCAATCAGCAGCACACGCTTATCGCCTTCGCTGATTTCGGGAATATAGCGCTGCGCCATGACGGTTCGACGGCCGTGTTCACAAAGTGTTTCGACGATTACATTCCGATTCGGATCGTTTTGCGCCACGCGAAATATGCCGGCACCGCCCATGCCGTCCAGCGGTTTCAGCACGGTGTCCCGCTGTTCATCGATGAAGGCTTGTATTTCCCAGCCCAGCCGGGTCACCAGGGTGGGGACAGTAAATTGCGGGAATTCGGCGATTGCCAGTTTCTCGCTGTGATCGCGCAGGCTCGGAGGGTGATTCAACACGCGCGCGCCTTGCGCGACCGCGCGCTCGAGCAGCCAGGTGCTGGTCACATATTCCATATCGAAGGGGGGGTCCTTGCGCATCAGCACCGCATCGAATTTTTCGAGCGATATTTCTTCCGATGCCCCCAGGCGATACCAGTCTTCTTCGTCACCGGTGAGGGTGATCGGCGTTACGCCGCCCAGTACGCGCCCGCCTTTCCACATCAGGCTCTCCTGCATCATGGCGTACAAGTCGTGGCCGCGTTTTGCGGCCTCCGCCATCATCGCGTAGGTCGAATCCTTATAAGGTTTGATGAGAGGGAGGGGATCGAGGATGAAGCACAGTTTCATACGGTTGGAGCCGTTTCTTCCAATTCCACCGATGCGGCCAGCAACGCGAGGCGGGCGATGACGCCGTAAGAATAAAAGCGATTCGGTGGGGCATCGATTTGTGCCGTGGGATCGGGTTGTGTGCAGCAATCTTCGAAGGCGAGCGGCTCGAAATGCATGCCGGGCGCATTCAAGTTTTCATCTTTGCCGCGGCTGGTGTGGACACGATAAAAACCGCCCACCACGTAGCGGTCGATCATATAGACGACCGGCTCGGCCACCGCATCGTTAATGGTTTCGAAGGTGTGGACGCCTTCCTGGATCAGCACTTCGTGCACTTCCAGCCCTTCTTTGACGACGGCCATTTTGTTCCGCTGCTTCCGATTGAGGCCGATGACATCGTCGGGACTGCGCGCGGTCATGACGCCCATGCCGTAGGTCCCCGCATCGGCTTTCACCACCACATAGGGCTCTTCCTTGATGCCGTATTCGAGATACTTCGCGCGAATTTTTTCCAGCATGGCGCCCACATTGCTCCCCAAACATTCTTCCCCGGCGCGATCGTGGAAGCTGATTTGTCCGCAGCGCGCGAAGTAGGGATTCACCAGCCAAGGATCGATTTGCAACAGACGGGAAAAAGCGCTGGCTACTTCATCATAGGCAGAGAAGTGTCGCGATTTGCGCCGCACGGCCCAACCTGCATGTAGGGGCGGCAGCACATATTGCTGATCGATGTCTTTAAGGATGTCGGGAATCCCCGCGGACAAATCGTTGTTGAGTAGAACGCTGCAGGGGATGAAGTCCTTCAGCCCGACACGATCACCGTGCCGTACCAACGGTTCGAATAGCAAGGGGGAGTGATCTGCGACCGGAATTTCCGTCGGCGTAGTTATTTCCGGAATCAAGGTGCCGATGCGAACATTCAAACCCGCCTGACGGAAGATGGTGCATAAGCGCGCCACATTCTGCAGATAAAAGGCGTTTCGCGTGTGATTTTCCGGAATGAAAAGCAGGTTGCGCGCATCGGGGCAGATCTTTTCGATCGCCGCCATCGCCGCTTGCACACATAGCGGCGTGAACTGCGGATTCAAATTATTGAAGCCACCCGGATAAAGGTTCGTGTCCACCGGGGCGAGCTTGAAGCCGCTATTGCGCAAGTCCACCGACCCGTAGATGGGGGGCGTGTGCTCCTGCCATTGGCCGCGGAACCAATGTTCAATGCTGACACTCGCCTCCAGAATGCGCTGTTCGAGGTCGGCCAGCGGGCCGGATAAGGCGGTGGTCAAATGAGGGACCATCGGGATTTCTCTGTCAATGCGGGTTCGATGCTGCGAAAAACGCCGCGCAAGGACAAGCGCGGCGCAGGAGACGGAGGGATTTTAGCCCACTGAGTGGGTGGCCACGCGTCCAAAAACAAACGGGGCGAAAACGCCCCGGTTTGTTCTGAAATCGATCGAACTCTACTTCGATGTTTTCGCCATGTAATCGACGGCCGCCTTGACGTCCGCGTCCGACAAGGAGGCGTTGCCGCCTTTAGGCGGCATTTGATTGAAGCCGCCGATGGCATGCGTATAGAGCGTATTGATACCCTTCGCCATCCGCGGCGCCCACTGAGCTTTATCGCCTGTTTTGGGGGCACCCAGAACGCCGGCCGCGTGGCAGCCCGAACAGGCTGCTTGATAGACGCTCTGTCCGGCGTCGGCCGCAGCGGCGGCCGGTGCGGCTACCGCGGGCATGCCCGAAGCGACAGCTTCCTCCGCGGCGCCCGGGCTATCGGGTGTCATTACCGAGGCGACCGGCTTGATGCGCTGGGCGACCGCTTCCGGATTCACCACTTCTTTGGAGGGCTCGTTGCCGGTGGTCACAAACCGCGTCAATAAAATGATGCCGATGATCGGAATCACAAATGCCAATACGATGACCACAATCAATTGCTTAGGCGTTTTAATCGCCGACTCGTGCGCGTGGTCCGGTCCTTGGTCCTTCATGGGTATGCAAGCCTCTGGGGGAAAGCGGACATTCGGTCGTCGGGGGAAGCGCCGCCGCTTATACGCTTCCTTTGTATCGTGCGCCCCGTTGGGGAGCGCCGGCGCGAATTATAGCCGCGCCGCCCTAAACGGCAAAGCCAGGCCTGGGAATCAAGTGCCGCCACCGTTCGCTCGAACCGAGGCATCACGGCGGGCATCGGCTACAATTCGCCGCGTATCCTTGCCTTCGCGCAAGGCCTCGCGCCCGTAGCTCAGTTGGATAGAGTGTTGGTTTCCGAAGCCAAAGGTCACAGGTTCGAATCCTGTCGGGCGCGCCATTAGGCCCCAGTTTGACCGTAATACGCGTTTTTGGCCCCGAGCGGAACTGCGAAACGCGCGCAGCGTTCTGTCTTTAACCCGCTTGGCTTTTAAGTGCGCATACACGATCGCTACGATTTCATCTGCGGTCCGACGGGCCCGATATAGGGGAGCGCCCCGGTGCATTTAACTAAATGAGACTCGAGCAAAAAGGACTCACGTGAAGCCGACATTGGCCACGCAAGCGCGGCGAATTCTGATCGTGGATGACCACGATGATGGCCGCAAAATGCTTCAAATCATGCTTTCCGTGCGTGGACATCACATTCTTGACGCGGCGGACGGCGCAACTGCGTTGCAAATCGCTTTGTCAGAACGTCCGGATGTCGCAATCGTCGATATCGGCTTGCCCGGCGTAGACGGTTACGAGGTTGCCCGTCGTTTGAGAGCCGATCCGAGAACTACAGCGATCGTACTCATTGCCCTCACCGGATATGGGCACGAAGACGATCGACAGGAGGCGTTGGCTGCGGGCTTCGATGTGCATCTCGTCAAACCGGTTATTCCGGAGCAATTGGAGCAAGCGCTGCAGGATTTACTCCACCCGCATTCCACCGATTTTTAATCGGCATTCCAATTGCACTGCCCCTTAACTTTAAAAGGGGTTTCGGAATGAAGCATTTGCTCGTTGTCGATGACGATCCGTCGGTAGCCACAGCGTTGCATGCCGCGTTGATCGGCGCCGGCTATCGTGTTCTCTTGACGCAAAGTCGCGAGCAGGCATTGAATGAGATCCGGAGCGAGGCATCGGATATCCTCATCGGTGATCTCCCACATACTGAAGGTGTGGCACTGTGCAAGGAGATTCGCGGAGCGCATCCGTATTTGGTCATCGTGGCCCTGAGTGGTGGAGATTACCCGGAGGATCTGGTGGGCCATTGCGATGTGTTGCTGCGGAAGCCCGTCGATGTAAAGCGGCTGATCGACACACTTGATCAACTCGAATTCGGCAAGATGCTGAACAATCTCGATCCCTCGGCGCAAGCGCTACGCTGGTAGCGCATCCCTCCCTTTCTTTCCATTCGCGATCAGGGGCGATACAGCGCGCATCCGTTGTTGGCATTGCGTACACTAAATAGCTGCTGGCGGCAGAGACTGAAACCTTTCGGGTGAGCCAACTTTGTTCACGATGCCGGCTGGTCTGGCGATAGCAACCCGTCGACGATTTTGCCCACTACTCGCAGTTGCACCAACAATGCTGAGCGATTACCTCATTCTTGGAATAGCAGCCTTGCTGGCTGGAATGGTAGATGCTGTTGTGGGGGGCGGCGGATTGATTCAAGTGCCCGCCTTGTTCGCCGTATATCCCACCGCATCACCGCCCACCTTGCTTGGTACCGGAAAAATGTCGTCCATTGTCGGGACCGTCGGGGCGAGCGTGCGCTACGTGCGCCATCAACCTGTGGCCTGGGCCGTTGTGCTGCCCGCGGCTCTCGCCGCGTTTTTGTGCGCAGCGATGGGCGCCTACGCGATTACATTGGTGCCCGCCGAGCCGTTGCGTAAGGCTTTGCCATTTATTTTGCTCGTGCTGCTGCTCTACATGTTGCGCAAAAAAGATCTGGGCCTGGTGCATCAACCGCGTCATAACGTGGCGCAACAGCGTCGGATTGCCACCGGTGGCGGCGCGTTGGTCGGTTTCTACGACGGTATTTTGGGTGCGGGGACCGGCGCCTTTCTTAAATTGCTTTTTGTGCGCGGACTCGGTTTTGATTTTCTCACCGCGGCCGCTCCGGCCAAGCTCGTCAACGTAGGCGCTAACCTCGGCGCCTTGCTTGTGTTCGGCTTCAAGGGACATATATGGTGGGCGCTCGGTGCGTGGATGATGCTGAATAATTTTATCGGCGGACAGATCGGAAGCTGGTTTGCAATAAAAAAGGGCGCACATTTCATCCGTGTCGTTTTCATCGCCGTGGTCGGAGCCTTGATCGTCAAGACTTTCTTCGATGCTTTTATCAAAACATCCTGACGCCCTTGGCCGAATTTCCCCTTGGCATGATGGCCGGCGCCGATAAGAAAAGCGCGGCGCGCCAACGCGAATCGCCATATCAGGTTGCCAAGTACCGGCGCATTTTCCGGCACCCAGCTTTCGGTGGGATGGGCTAAGATTCGTCGTCTGCCATATCGCGCATCCCAGAAAGACAATACGACGTCGGAGCGCGGGTGGGCATCCATTAATGACGAGGAGAACCCCATGCGAGCAAGACTGCTCTTCACCAGCTTGATTATGGCGTGCGGATTGAGTGCACCTGCCATGGCAGAGAACTTTCCATCCAAACCCATCACCATGATCGTGCCCTTCGCTGCGGGAGGTCCGACGGATACAGTGGCGCGCACGATTGCGGCGTCCATGCAAGAGACCTTGAAACAGACCGTTATCGTGGAGAACGTGGGCGGTGCGGGCGGTACGATCGGTGCGGCGCGCGCAGCGCGTGCGGCGCCGGACGGTTACACCATTTTCATGCATCACATCGGCATGGCCACTGCGCCCGCGCTGTACCGGAAGCTGAGTTATGACCCGCTAAACGACTTCGAATACATTGGCGAAGTAACCGAAGTGCCGATGACGCTGATTGCGCGCGGCGATTTCACGCCGAGGGACTTCAAACAGTTTCTGTTTTATGTGAAAGCGAATAAGGACAAAATCACTTACGCCAATGCAGGTCTGGGATCGGCGTCGCATTTATGCGGCGTGCTGTTCTTCAGCGCGTTGCAAACCGACATCACCACCGTTTCATACAAAGGAACGGGACCCGCGATGACGGCTTTGTTAGGCAACGAAGTGGACTTCATGTGCGATCAGACCACGAACACCACCTCGCAAATCAAAGGCGGCAAGGTAAAAGCCTATGCGGTGACGACGCCCAAAAGAGTGGCGTCCCTATCCGAACTGCCGACGATGCAGGAAGAGGGCATGAAAGATTTCGACGTCAGCGTCTGGCACGCGTTGTATGCGCCCAAAGGTACGCCGCAACCGGTGGTGGATACCTTAGTGAAATCGCTGCAAGCTGCGTTGAAGGATCCCGCGGTGAAAGAGCGTTTCAATTCCTTGGGCACCGAACCGGTGACGATGGACAAAGCCACCCCGGCTTATTTGAAGAAACATCTGGCCTCCGAAATCACAAAATGGGGCCCGGTGATCAAAGCGGCGGGACAGTACGCAGACTGAGCCGTTAGCGCACTAAACGGCGCTGCAAAAAAAGGCGACACCCGTAAGGATGTCGCCTTTTTTATTGGAGCGGATCAGGCCACACCGTTTTTCTTGAACCACGCCAGCATTTTTTTCCAAGCGTCTTCCGCCACTTCTTTGCGATAAGTCGGACGATAGTCCGCGTTGAAGGCGTGCGGCGCATCGGGATAGACCACGATTTCGCCGGGCTTGACGAAGGCGCGTAGCCCGGCGCGCATGCGTTCCACCGTATCCACGGGGATTCCTTGATCGGCACCGCCATACAAACCCAGGACGGGTGCCTGAATACGATCCGTTACATCGATGGGATGCATGGGCGTTGTTGGTGTGGCCTCACCGACGAGGCGGCCGTACCACGCGACGCCGGCATCGAGCTTGGGGTTGTGTGCGGCATAGAGCCAGGTGATGCGCCCGCCCCAGCAGAACCCAGTTATCCCGAGCTTGTCCGTGTTGGCGCGCGCGTGCTGTGCCGCCCAGCTTACGGCTGCATCCAAATCCTGCATGACCTGCGCATCGGGCACTTTTGCGGAGACAGCGCGAACGCTGGCGATGTCGCTCAGTTTGCTTACATCGCCCTGTCGAACAAAGAGCTCGGGCGCGACGGCGAAATAGCCCGCGTGCGCGAGTCGACGGCAGACGTCCTTGATATGTTCGTGCACGCCAAAAATTTCTTGGATCACCAGGATGACCGCATGTTTTCCTTTGATCGGCGTGGCGTAATAGGCCGGGATGGTTTCGCCGCCTACCGGTATTTGCGTTTCTCCGGCTTCAAGTCCGGTGACGGGCGTTTGAATTACGCTTTGAGCACACACGGGCTGAGTGGCGAGCGCAAATCCCGTCGCCAAGGAAGATGCGAGAAAACTGCGGCGCGTGAACCCGGGACTGGGAAAGAGGCTATCGAATTCGCTGGAATCGGTCGGACGATCGTTCATCGGACGCTCCTCTATCATCGTGTTCGGATGGGAGCGACAGTGTGCCATCGAAGCGGGCGGTCGTGCGAGCGCCACCTTTTTCCGCTGCAAAGCAGCGAGGGAGGGCCTTAGAAGAATCCTGCCACGACGAAGCCCCCGACAACCAGTGCGAATACCGCCGCGATGCTATAGCCGACGCGTTTTACCCGTTGCCTGCGCGCGGCGTATTCAGCAGCTTCTTCAGCCATGAAGGCGGCCAGCCGGGCATCGATGGCAGGGCCGTTTTGTGCGGCGGGACCATCCCAGCCGAATACCGTGGCGGGGAATCCTTCTCTCGCGTCTCTTCACTTTCCCAGGCCAAGACCGTGTCGGCGAACCGCGTTTCGCGCCGGTTTCTTTTGGAAGCAAGTTCGGCACGCGCAGCGTCCAAGAGCGCGGTCGCTTTGGCTGAGTTCC
>DATEEW010000151.1:0-7572 GCA_035280965.1 Burkholderiales bacterium | reverse complement strand
GGCGATGCGAGACAAACGCTCGACTTACACATGCCGCCGGCGAAGCGACCACCTTTGCTCATATTTGTTCATGGCGGTTTCTGGAGCGAAGGGGACGAGCGTTACAACATAGGTAACGGTATTGTGCGGGCGCTCGTGCCGCAAGGGGTCGCGGTGGCGCTTGTGCGCTATCGACTCGCTTCTCCCCATCAACATCCGGCCCAGATACTAGATGTGGCCGCAGCCTTCGCGCATCTGGTTCGCTCCGCGGATCGGTACGGCTACGATTCGAAGCGCATCTATATCGCCGGTCATTCGGCAGGCGGGCACTTGGCGAGCTTGCTTGCTTTGGATGAGCGCTATCTCGCTGCCCATGATTTGACCACCGCATCAATTGCCGGAGTGATCGGAATCAGCGGCGTGTACAACCTCGATACGCATGGGGTGGCCTCGTACCACAAGGAGGCCGTGCAACGAACTTTCGGCGACCTCATGACGGGTAGCGCCGCATCGCCTTCGAATTTTGTGCGTGCGGGAGCGCCTCCATTTCTGATATTGAATCCCGAAAACGATTTGCCGCGCTTACAACTGCAGGCGCGAGAGTTCGTCGAGGCGCTCTCGGATAAAAAAGTGGAAGTGGATTATCTCGTGGTTCCCGGTCTCGATCATTTATCGATTGCACGGCCTGAAGCGCGAAGTAATCCACTCGAACATTTGATGCTATGGCGTATGGGCGTCGCGGCTTTGCCGGAAACGCTCGAGAGTTTGCGTGCTGCGCGGCGAATCTGGCTCCAACCGCCTCTCAGCACACAATCTTTCTGGCAACACTATCCCGCTCTCATTGAATCGCGCCCCGTCGACAAGCGATTTCGTCAAGCCTTATCGTTTCTTTATCAAGATACGCGATACGAACTGCGTGGCTGGCCCTTGCAGCGTTATCACCGAATCGAGCTGATGAAACTGTTGGAGGCGTCGGATACGAGTGGCGACTACGTCGTTCTTCGCAACGCACTGGACGAAGTGCAAGTCTGGCATCGCAGCGAAATCGAAACCTATAAGCCGGTTATTGTTGTCGGCCTCGACGAGGAGAAGAATCTATTTCGCTTACACCGGTTCTATCGCATGAAGCGCCAATATTCATGGCAAGACACTTCCGCACCGCCGATGATGGTTCTACCCTTGGGGGCCTTTGTATATTTTGAAGAAGTGCCGCCGCCGAGATTGAAAGCGCAACTTTGGCATTACAGTTTAACGTCCTCTGGGATCAGTCGAAGCGCCACCGATCCTCTTGCCGCGGTTCGAGGTCATTTGCCGGAATTGCTCGAGGTGATTACCGCAAAGAACGGTTGCATGTATTGCCACATGCTGGGAACAACGGGCAGTCGCGCCCACCATTTGACCGCGCGGGAGGCGCAAGCGCATGGTGGTTACGCACTTCCTTTAGAAAACTATCCGGCCGAGGTGATCGATGCCTTCCTCGACCATCAGGAGGAGACCGCGCTCAAAATGGGCGCCACACCAAATGCGGTGGACAAGAGTGTGCGACACGGCTTGCGCGCCCTCATCGTCCAACATCGAAAACCTTAAGTCGTCTAACCTTTGGTCAGATCGCCCGCCGTGGTGAAGGAATCGGCGTGAAATTCCTCCAAGGGCAAACCGCAGCGATGGGTGAAATCGTTGCGCGCGGCTTCTACCATAACCGGCGCACCGCAGGCATAGACCTGATGACCCGACAGGTCCGGAATATCTTCCATCACGGCGCTATGGACAAAGCCGGTGCGTCCCGTCCACGCGTCTTCAGGAAGGGCTTCGGAAAGCACGGGGATGAACATCAGACTCGGATGCTCACTCGCCCATTTTTCGGCGAGAGCGAGATCATATAGATCTTGCCGGCGTCGGCCACCCCAATACAAATGCATATCGCGTTCGATGCCTTCGGCTAAAGCCGTTTCGATTATCGACTTGATCGGCGCGAAACCCGTACCGCTCGCAACGAAGACAATAGGTTTCTCGCTATCCGCGCGCAGAAAGAAATTTCCCAGCGGACCTTCGAAACGCAAAATGTCGCGCTCTTTCATCGTGGTGAATACATGTTCGGTGAAACTTCCGCCTGGCACATACCGTATGTGCAGTTGTACGATCTCATCGGCATAGCTGGGATTCGCCATTGAAAAACTGCGCCTTGAGCCGTCCTTCAAAATAAACTCGATGTACTGGCCCGCCAGAAAGCGTAGCTTTTCGTTCGCGGGCAGTTTCAGCTCGATCAACATCACATCTTCAGCGAGTTTTTCCAGCTTTTGCACGCGGCAGGGGAGCTTGCGCACGACGATGTCTTTGACGGCGCTGATCTCGCGACACTCGATGCTCAGGGCGGAATTCGGTTTTGCGACGCAGAAGAGGCAATAGCCGGCGGCGCGCTCGTCCTCGGACAAGGCGCTGTGTTGGTAAACGCCATAATCCACGTTGCCTTCCAGCAGTTTGCCCTTGCAGGATCCACAAGACCCGCTGCGACACCCGTAGGG
Organism: Burkholderiales bacterium; assembly: GCA_035280965.1. Lineage (GTDB taxonomy): Bacteria > Pseudomonadota > Gammaproteobacteria > Burkholderiales > SG8-39 > DATEEW01. The sequence continues at coordinate 5,071 of DATEEW010000151.1, read as the reverse complement.
CATGCGAAAACCCGCTTCCAAAGCGGCGTGCAGAATGGTTTCGCCTTCGCCGACTTCGAAGTGATTGCCGCTGGGCTGGATGGTGACGCGATGGGACATGGCAGGATTGTGGCCTCGACGGGCGTTGCCTATCGAAGCAAAATATCGAATAAGCCATATTGTAAAAGATACTTCGGCCGGGCTTCTCTACAATATTCAGAATGAAGAAACTGCTCATAGTCGGTTATGGCGATATTGCACGTCGGACTGTTCCGCACTTGCGCGCGCATTACGAACTGCATGCATTGATGCGCCGCCCCCGGGAGGGCGAGCCGGTAAAGGCTATCTATGGAGATCTGGACGATCCCGCGTCCTTGTCTTCCGCCACCCTGGACTGGGACGTCCTCATGCATTTCGCGCCTCCGGGCGACACCGCCGAGCGCGATGAACGCACTCGAAACCTCATTTCGGTTTTCGAGAACGCGGGATTGCGTCCACGCAAGTTGCTCTATGTGTCCACAAGCGGTGTTTATGGCGATTGCGGTGGCGCACAGATCGACGAAGCTCATCCATTGCGCCCGCAAAGCGCCCGGGCGCGACGTCGAGTCGATGCGGAAAACGCCTTGGCCGCTTGGGGTGTTCCTCACATCGTGCTTCGCGTTCCCGGGATCTACGCGGCAGACCGATTGCCGATTGAGCGTTTAAAGCGGGGCACGGCGGTATTGAGGCCGGAAGAAGATGTGTATACCAACCATATTCACGCGGAGGATCTTGCTGCGATTTGCGCACGCGCGTTGGATTACGCCCTCCCGGGCGCTATCTACAACATTAGTGATGACAGTGTGCTAAGAATGGGTGACTGGTTCGATCTGGTGGCGGACCGCAATGCTTTGCCACGCCCGCGGCGCATTTCGCGTGCCGAAGCGGAGCAAAACTTACCGACGAACTTGTTGTCCTTTATGCGCGAGTCGCGAATATTGGTGAATACGCGCATGAAAAAGGAATTGGGCGTGGAATTGATCTACTCCACCGTTTACGAAGGCGTTCCGGACCAATCGAGGCCTATATGAACGAAATCGACCCGACCACATGCATGATCGTTCTGTCGAATCTGCCGGATCGTCCGTCTGCCGACATTCTGGCGGCGGCATTGGTGCAAAGACAGGCGGCCGCGTGCGTGAACGTTTTGGCTCCGTGTAAATCCGTGTATCGCTGGAAAGGCGCGATTGAGCAAACCGAAGAAACGCCGGTCCTTATCAAAACCACCGTAGACCGTTATAGCGACGTGGAGAGAATTATTCGCGAATTACACCCTTATGAATTGCCGGAGATCGTCGCATTCAATCTAAGCGAAGGCCTGCCCGCGTACTTGCAATGGCTGGTTGCGGAGACACGATCGGAACAATGAAAAGATTTTTTTTGTTGTGCGTCTTCGTCGCTACCGCCGCCGGGGCTCAAAGCTTGTTGCAACCCCAACAGGCTTTTGAGGCGCGCGCTCGATTCCTGGACGACAAGCGTATCGAAGTTCGCTACGACATCGCTTCAGGTTACTACCTGTATCGCGACAAGTTTGCGTTTTCCACCGATTCGAAGAACTTCAGTCTCGGCAAAGTTGCGCTTCCACACGGCGTGGTGCAGGAGGACGAATACTTCGGGCGGGTGGAGATATTTCGCGATAGCGTTCTGATCGTCTTGCCTTTCACGCGTAAGGGCGGGGCAGAGACGGAACCGATCACTTTGAACGCGCGCTCCCAAGGTTGCGCTGAAATCGGGGTCTGCTTTCCCCCGTTTGTCCAAGTACTGACCGTCCGCCCGGCGAGCAACTAGTCCGTTGGTTTGACTTCCAGCACCAGCTTTCCAATGTGGCGCGAAGATTCCAGCAACTGATGCGCAGCGACGACCTCTTCGAGCGGAAAGCATTTATAGACGAAGGACTTTAAGGCGCCTGTTCCAAATAGCGGCCACACGTTTTTCAACAAATCTTCCGCGATGGCTGCCTTTTCTTCCAGCGTGCGAGGCCGCAAGGTAGAACCCATGATGGTGAGGCGGCGCATCATAATCCGCATAGCGTCGAAATCGATTGCCTGACTACCGTGTAAAAAAGCGATTTGCACGAGTCGGCCTTCCACTGCGAGCGAGCGAATATTTTTCATAATGTATTTGCCGCCCACAATATCGAGAATGACGTCGATGCCGCGTTTACCCGAGTCCTGCCAAATCAACTGCGCCCAGTCTTGTTCCTTGTAGTTGTAAACGACGTCCGCGCCCATCCGCTTACAGTAGGCTGCCTTTTCTTCATTGCCCACAGTCGTATAAATTTGAGCGCCGAAATGTTTGGCCAACTGGATCGCGGTCAAGCCGATGCCACTGGAGCCCCCATGCACCAGAAATTTTTCGCCCGCTTTCAAATGCGCGTGTTGAAATACGTTGCTCCATACCGTGAAAAAATTTTCCGGCATTGTGGCCGCTTCCATGGGCGTCAAACCAAGGGGGATGGGCAAACAATTACCCGCCGGCACGGCGCAGTATTCCGCATAACCACCGCCGGACGTCAGCGCGCAAACGATATCGCCTACTCGCCATTGCTTCACATCGGGAGCGACTTCGACAATGCGGCCGGAAACCTCAAGCCCCAAGACAGGCGAAGCCCCTGCCGGCGGCGCGTAAACACCCTGTCGTTGCGCGACGTCGGGTCGGCTCACACCGGCGTAGAACACTTCGATCAGCACTTCGCCTTCTTTGAGGGTAGGCTTGGGGCTATGAGCGAGACGCATCGTCTCAGCGGGCCCTCCGGCCCCATGATCGATATACCGCATCGGCACAGTTTGAGTAAAAGAATGCATCTTAACTTGGGTTTGTGAACCGCTTGACGCAAAAACCCGGCTCTTTGCAACAGTTGTATCGATATATTCCGCTGGGCCTTGCGGCCGCGGTGTCTTTATTCATCCATGCAGTCGCGATTCTGGGCTTGCCAGATTTGCAGTTCCCTGAGCAAGAAACACCGACTTTGCCGCTTGAGGCGCGATTGATTCCGCTTCAACCCGAACCCGAACCCGAACCCGAACCAATACCGGAGCCTCCTCTTCCGCGCGTAACGCCTCGTCCTTCAAGTGTTCCACCCCCCGTACTCCACGCACCGACGGAAGAATCAATCGAAGCTGCAGAAGCGATCGAGAGAGAGCCCGTCCTAACGCGCGAAGACAGCGCGTCCAACGCCACTGCTGCGCCAACTGCGGCGCGACCTACCGAAACGCCCGAAGTAAAGAAGGTGGATTACCCCTTCCGCTCCGTCTCCCTGACTTTCGATTTGCATTACGGAGAAAGCGGTATTCATGTAGGCGAAGTGAAACATCGTTGGGTGCTGAATGGAGATCGCTACATTGCGGAGTCCAGAGTCGAAGCAGTGGGGCTTGCTGCGCTGTTCTATGGACGCACGTACATCCAACGATCGGAAGGGACAATCAATGCTTCAGGCTTGATGCCCATGCTCTATACGCAAATCCAGAGCGATAAAGAGGAAGAGCGAGTGGAATTCGATTGGGGAATGGGGATGGCGACTTTGGTGCGCGGTTCTCGCCGCAACTTCGTGCCGTTGAATCCAGGAACTCAGGACGTGATATCCGTTTTGCATCAGCTGTATTTTCTGCGACCGATTGGGGCGAACAGTACGATCGCGGTGGCCACGCCGAACCGATTGGATATGCATCTCTTCGAGCTGTTGGGGGAGGAGATCATTGAAGTGCCGGCCGGCAGCATCCGCAGCCTGCATCTAAAAAGGCACGATCCAGAGGGCAGCATCACCGAAGTCTGGCTCGATCGGGACCGCAGTTTGTTGCCAGTGAGAATATTCAGTATCAATCGTAAAGGCATCGCCTTGGACTATCGGTTGCAGTCCATGGTGGCTGAACATCAGGGCTAGGGAATACATTTATAAGAGACCCACCCGAATAACGACTCTGCTGGGAAGAACTTGATCAGCGCTTCCTCAGGCGCTTTCCTTCAGCGCTCGCGCTGCATCGAGCGCGAAATAGGTAAGAACGCCATCCGCCCCTGCGCGTTTGAACGCCAGTAGCGCTTCCAACATGCAAGCCTTTTCGTCCAGCCAACCGTTTTGCGCGGCGGCTTTGAGCATCGAGTATTCCCCGCTGACCTGATAGGCAAAGGTCGGCGCTTTGAATTCTTCTTTGACTCGTCGGATGATGTCTAGATAAGGCAGACCGGGTTTGACCATAACCATATCCGCACCCTCGGCCAAATCCAAACCGACTTCCCACAGCGCTTCGTCGCTGTTCGCCGGATCCATTTGATACGTTGCTTTGTTGCTCTTGCCCAAATTCGCGGTGGATCCGACGGCGTCGCGGAAAGGGCCATAAAACGCCGACGCATACTTCGCCGCATACGCCATGATCCGAGTGTGGATATGTCGTTGTGCATCTAGTGCAGTCCGGATCGCCCCCACCCGGCCATCCATCATGTCCGAGGGAGCCACAATATCCACACCGGCGGCTGCTTGTGTAAGCGCCTGCTCACATAACGCCGCCAACGTTTCGTCATTGAGGATATAGCCGGCATCGTCGATCAACCCGTCCTGACCGTGGCTGGTGTAGGGATCCAACGCGACGTCGGCCATAACGCCCAATTCGGGAAAGTTTTTTTTCAAAGCGTTGATGGCTGTGGGAACAAGGCCGTTTGGATTGCGGGCTTCTTTTCCCTCAGGCGTCTTGAGTGCCGGTTCGATTGCGGGGAAAAGCGCGAGACAGGGAATGCCCAGCTTTAAGGCTTCTTCAGCAACAGGCAATAAGCGATCAATGCTATGACGTTCCACCCCAGGCATCGAGAGCACCGATTGGCTCTGCCCCGTCCCTTCGACGATGAACACGGGATAAATCAAATCCGCGGATGTAAGTACATGCTCGCGCATCATGCGGCGGCTGAACTCGTCCCGCCGCATGCGCCGCATTCGAATGGCGGGGAATTTTCCGTATATGTTCATAGGGTTCGCGTCGCGCCTTGGTGGGTGGCTATTCTTTCAAATCCTCGGCAGAAATTCGACAGAAGCTGAAACTTTTGTGCACCTGCGTGCTCATAGGGT
>DATEEW010000150.1:0-2937 GCA_035280965.1 Burkholderiales bacterium | reverse complement strand
CGCTCTTATACATGACGATGCCGTCGGCGCCGTCCTCTGGCGCGCCATCGCCCTGCACCGCGATAATCGAGTGAGCGGTAACACCTTCAATGACAGGCATCGATGCTAGCTCTTTAATAAAGCGATTCGATGGATTCATGTTGGTTATCGCGGTCGGGATGCCGGTGAATGGTCCCCTGAGCAGTCCTCGGCTTTGTAAGGTCGCCGCCTCAACGCCCAGACGGGTCAAGTTACCGGGAAGCCTGACCAACCACGAGGCAAGGCCCCCGAAGAACCCGAGCGCTTGATAGCTGCCGCGATGCGGCGTCGCTACGAAAACTACGCGCCGCACGAAAGGCAGTGGCTTGAAAATAAGGGCGTTTTTTAAAAAATCGCGAGTCTCCGCGCTAACGTCAAGCTCGTCGGCTGGAACTGTAAACACTCCCTCCCAGAAGCGGGTACCGGGATCGATGACCATCATCTTAGTCAGCAGGCCGCCCTGGCTGTGGCCGATAACAACCATCTGCTGAAGCCCCGGATCCTTTTTCTCCGGGTCGAGATCCGCGACAACCTTTAGTAGCGCTGCCCGCATTCGTGCCGCCGAATCAGCGATGGGGTTCCCTGTGTTGTACATGAACAGCCAGATCTCGCAATTTTCCAAAAACCGCGGATCATTCTCGAGTTCGTTAACCAGCTCCGCCCAGCGAGCCGGGCTCGATGCAGTGCCGTGTACGAGCACCACCGGTACGCGTCCGGTTCGATGCGGCCGGACCATGAAAAGTCCCTCGCGCAACGCCCCTGGGACGGCGAGGGTGAAGTCTCCGGACCGAAAACCGGCGATTTCAAAGTCCCAAATCGGCGCTCCCTCCAAGCTCAATGCGAGGGCAGTGGTTGTCTCGTATTCGATTGGAATTTCTAAGCCTTCGATCGTAAGCGAACGTGCCGAATCGGGGGTGTAAAACTCGAGCTTGCCCTTCAGTTTTCCCGACTTGAGCGCGCCGCGCGGGTCGTCGAGGCGAAGGAAAGCGGTCGCGGGGATCCTCATCCTCGGTGGAATAAGCGCGGACTGTTTGCTCGCAACGCCCTCAATCGCTTCGATCTTGGCGGAAAGAGGCGCGCCGATACCGGGAGTACGGTAGCGATTGCGCAGCCCACGAACTTCAACGTCGGCCGCAGGTATAAAATCCATGAGGCGAAAGCCCGCCCAGAGTAGTTCCTTCTCATCGAATTCGACCGTGATCTCACCGAAAGGCAGTTTGAACGTGCCGCCCCTGGGAACCGGGTGCTCCCCATCGTCCAACATTGCGGCGCGGGTAAGCGCCTGGTTGTAGATATCCGCCGCCCATCGGAATCGCGGATCGAGCCCTTTGGGCCGCGTGCCGTCCTCGCCAGGAAAAAGAAAGGCATAAGCGTATACTGCCGAGGCGAGATAGTGAGATCGCTCGCCGCTGTCATTTGCGTAGGCAAACGACAGCTCCGCCAGCGCAAAAACACGGTCCTCATCGCCCTTGGCTGCCAAGCCCGCATGCATCTGGGCAAGCGCTTTCTCCGGATACTCGCTAAACCGTTCATACTGATTCAGATTCATCAGCTCGCGCGCGGAAAATGAGCTAGGCCGTTCGGCGGAAAGCACATTCGCGGTGAGCGAGTGATAGGCAACGCGGGGCTCCACGTATCGTACACCGATCGGCGTGGCGCAGCCCGAGCTAATGAGCGCGATGGCGAGCGCTGTCAGACCGAGCCATCGCGATGACCGGCGCAAACTTCTCGCAAATAAAATAAACAATGAGTCAGGATGATGTTCCACTACCGCTCACTCTCTTTCGGTCAATCGCGCTGACGGTCTCCGCAATTTCACGACTGAGAACTCCGACAGCCTCGCTCAAAGCGGCTACGGAACCCTCGGTGGACTTTTCTTTGGCACTCCGAATAATGCGCGATTCTTTGACGACAGCCACTTTCTTGTCTGTGCCGGCAATGACTGACCAGCGTGCAAACAATTGGCCATTGCGTTCACTGTTAGCCTCGAGACGCAGCACATCGATCTCGACGTTGTAACGCGGTCGATTGGCAGGTGACCACGGGTAAATTATGATCAGATCGGTATCCAGGAGCAGCGTAAGATTTTCCGACAAAACTCGAGCAAAATTTTCCTGCAGCGGTTCCGCCCACCGATCGTTCTCCGAAACATCAAAACGATTCTGCGCGCTGCGGACAACTATTTCTTGTCGATCAAGGTAGCTGGGAAACTTGACCGGCCCAATCCCGAGCAACATCTTCTCCGGCCTGGTTGAGTTTTTCAGCGTAGCTTGCTCCACCTGCGGCAGCGACGAGAGCGTGAAAAACCTCGAGGGGTCGGGTCTCGGCGAAAACGTGCTGCAGCCGGCCAGTGACAGAGCTATGACTGCACAGGCTACTGCTGCGTTGATGGCGCGATTCATCTTCCCTCCTGCAGCTCCGGTTTGCCGAAGATCAGAGCCCTGGGATTTCGTTCCAGCGAAGTTGATAGGAAACGCAGGGAGCGCGCCGCGGCGGAAACTTCTCGAAGACTTCTGTCAAGCTCGTAAAAGGTGACGGACTCCGGATCGCTGATACCGCGAATGTTTGTCATCGCCGCCTCGGCTTCTTTGAAGGCCGCATCGGTCTGTTTCATCGTTAACGCAGCCTGATGCATCGCTTCGCGAGCCGCGTCTGAAGTCTGCTGGAGATTGGCCGACAGGGCTGTGATATTGCCGTCGAGGCCGGTTGTCATCTTGCGAATCTCAACGACCGCTTGATCAATCTTGGGCATGGTCTGATCGAGTCTCTGGATCGCCGAGTGCAGCGCCGGTGAGTTGACTAGAGAGCCGAACCCTTCCACCGCTTTTGAAACGGAATCCATCATTGCTTTGAAATCGACCTCCTCCAATTTGGAGAGTATCTTGGCGGCAGTATCTTGAGCTTGTTCCAGGTAGGTGG
>DATEEW010000149.1:0-4495 GCA_035280965.1 Burkholderiales bacterium | reverse complement strand
ATCACGTAGCTCGGGTGAATCGAGCACGCCATGCAAATGGCCAACGACGCCCCACGCACGGCCGAGCCGTTCGTGGGCATCTTCCATCGGTCGCACAAAATCATCCCAGGTGGGCGGCGTCGCGGGTTGCACGAGCGTATTGAGCAATGCTCGGTTTTCCGCGAGCAATTGATCCACGGCGGGCGTAATGTGTTCGGGGCAGACGCTGGCGAAACGGGGCAGGTCGAAAAAGTCGAGGAGGGGGTTCATGCTCGGACCTCTGAATGGGATGCGCTCTCATGCATATAAGCGCGTAATCCCGGATTACAAGAACGTGCGTCGTGGTTATCGGGACGCGACCGCCGCTACTTTGGGCAGACTGGCTTCCGCTGCACGGATGGTATTGATGATCAACATCGTCACAGTCATCGGCCCGACACCGCCGGGCACCGGGGTTATGTACGACGCGATGCCCAAGGCAGAGGGGTAATCCACATCTCCGGCCAGGCTGCCATCAGGAAGCCGGTTAATTCCCACGTCGATGACTACCGCGCCCGGTTTGATCATATCGCCGCGAATCAGTTTTGGCTTGCCGATGGCGACAATCAGAATGTCGGCCTGCCGCGTTTGCGCGCCAAGATCGCGCGTTTTCGAATTGCACAGCGTGACGGTCGCACCTTTTTGCAGCAGCAGCATTGCCGCGGGCTTACCCACGATGTTGCTGGCACCTACGATAACGGCGTGTTGGGCCCAGGGATTGATTTGCGCGGCTTCCAGCAATGCCATCACACCGGCGGGAGTACAGGGCGCGAAACGCGGCGTGCCCGTCGCGAGCAATCCGACGTTCTCCGGATGAAATCCATCCACATCCTTTTCCGGCGCAATGGCGCTCAATACGCGTTCGCCGGAAATGTGTTTGGGCAATGGAAGTTGCACCAAGATGCCGTGAATTTTTGGATCCGCATTCAGTTTACGAATGTGCTGCAACAGATCCGCTTCACTGGTTTCCACAGGGAGCTCGAGGTGTTCCGAATGCAGACCTACATCCGCGCAGGCTTTGATTTTATTGCGAACATAGACGGCCGAAGCCGGGTCCTGGCCGACGATCAATACCGCCAACGCGGGCGGATGGCCTTGCGCCGTCAGGGCTTGGGCACGAGCCTGCCATTCCACGCGCAAATTACGTGATACGGCGATGCCATCGAGGATTTGAGTTTGCATGCGTCTTAAGGGCGAGATCTTAAGGGGTGAAAAATGCTGCGCGGCAAAAGGCGGCGATTCTACCATTTGAAGCCTTGCAGGCTTCACGCCCGTGTACTTTTGCTATTGGAGCGGGCGACGGTCCGTTGTAGAATCCGGAATGAGTTTCCGGTTAGTGAAACGGGGCCAAGATTTCAGTGCTGCGGGCTTGATGCAGCAAATTGCCCTGGCAGCCGCCGCAGTTTAAGCTCGCGAGGCTAAGCTAAACGAAAATATCAATTGCGAACCTGAGTTGCGCGCGGCGTGATCCGCCCACCGCGCGAGGCAGGCCCACGAAGCACGCGGCAAGGCTAAGAAGACGGCGATCCCGTCTCTGGCGGTGTACGCGAATAGGAGGCTCTAATGTCCGCTGTACCTCAAGTGCCGGCCGCCAACGATCCGGACGCGCTCGAAACCCAGGAATGGGTTGACGCGCTGCAAGCCGTACTGGAAAACGAAGGCCCCGAGCGCGCGCACTACCTGCTCGAAAAGCTGATCGATCAAGCCCGCCGCTCCGGCGCGCATATTCCTTTTTCGGCGAATACCGCCTACATCAACACCATTCCCCCCCATCTGGAAACGCCGCATCCCGGCGATTCGGCGATGGAAGAGCGCATCCGTTCCTTCTGCCGCTGGAACGCGATGATTATGGTGGCGAAAGCCAATAAATCCGAAGGCGACCTTGGTGGTCACATCGCCAGCTTCGCTTCGGTCGGCACACTGTTCGGCATCGGCTTCAATCATTTCTGGCATGCCCCGCATGAAGGGCATGGCGGCGACCTCGTTTATTTCCAGGGGCACTCTGCTCCCGGCATTTACGCCCGCGCCTTTCTCGAAGGGCGCATGAGCGAAGATGAATTGCACAACTTCCGCCGCGAAGTGGATGGCAAGGGCATCTCCTCATACCCGCATCCATGGCTGATGCCCGATTTCTGGCAGTTCCCCACAGTGTCGATGGGTCTTGGACCCATTCAGGGCATCTACATGGCGCGGTACCTGAAGTATCTGCATGCGCGCGGGTTGGCCAACACGGAGAACCGCAAGGTGTGGGTGTTCTGCGGCGACGGCGAAATGGACGAACCCGAATCCATGGGTGCCATCGGCATGGCTGCGCGTGAGCATCTGGACAATCTAGTATTCGTCATCAACTGCAATTTGCAGCGACTCGATGGACCAGTACGCGGCAACGCAAAAATCATCCAGGAACTCGAAGGCGAATTCCGCGGCTCCGGATGGAATGTCATCAAAGTAATTTGGGGTTCGTACTGGGACCCGCTGTTCGCGCGCGATACCGACGGCGTGTTGCAGAACGTGATGGAAGAAACCGTCGACGGCGAATATCAGAACTACAAAGCCAATGACGGCGCCTATGTGCGCAAGCATTTCTTCGGCAAGGATCAACGCCTGTTGGAAATGGTTTCGCGCATGACCGACGACGATATCTGGCGTTTGAATCGAGGCGGGCACGATCCGCACAAGGTCTACGCGGCCTATGCGGCGGCGAGCGAACATAAAGGTCAGCCGACCGTTATTTTGGCGAAGACCGTCAAAGGTTACGGCATGGGCAAGATTGCCGAAGGCAGGATGGCTTCGCATCAGCAGAAAAAAATGGATATGGACTCGATTCGCCAGTTTCGCGATCGCTTCAATATCCCGATTCCGGACGACAAGATCGAGGAGTTGCCCTTCTACATGCCGCCGGCCGATTCGCCGGAAATGCAATACATGCATGCACGTCGGGAAGCGTTGGGCGGCTATCTGCCGCAACGTCGCCTCAAAGCCGAGGTGGTGCCTGAAGTTCCGCCGCTGGAAGCCTTGGATCAAGTGCTCAAGGCGACTGATCGCGAAATCAGCACGACCATGGCTTTCACGCGTCTATTGACCGCGTTGATACGCGACAAAAATCTAGGCAAATACATCGTACCGATCGTGCCGGACGAAGCGCGGACTTTCGGTATGGAAGGCATGTTCCGTCAACTCGGCATCTATGCGCCCGATGGACAGAAATACGAGCCCGTCGACCGCGATCAGGTGATGTACTACCGCGAAGACAAGGCTGGGCAAATTCTGGAAGAAGGCATCAATGAAGCCGGTGCGATGTCTTCCTGGATCGCCGCGGCAACGTCGTACAGTCATTCCAATGTGCTGACCATTCCGTTCTTCATTTACTACTCTATGTTCGGCCTGCAGCGTGTGGGCGACTTGGTGTGGGCGGCGGGCGATCAGCGTGCTCGAGGTTTCTTGCTCGGCGGGACTGCAGGCCGCACCACGTTGAACGGCGAAGGTCTACAACACGAAGACGGCCATAGTCAGATTCTGGCTTCGGTCGTTCCGAATTGCGTGTCCTACGACCCGACCTTCGGTTATGAACTCGCCGTGATCATTCACGACGGTCTGCGCCGCATGGTGACCAACCAAGAGGATGTGTTCTATTACATCACCGTGATGAACGAAAACTACCTGCATCCCGGTTTGAGCGATGCGGCGGACAAGAATGCGCAGCAGGGCATTCTCAAAGGCATGTACTTGTTGAAAGAAGGCGGCAAGAACAAGAAGCGCGTGCAATTGCTCGGCTCCGGCACGATTTTCCGCGAAGTCATTGCGGCAGTCGACTTGCTCGAAAAAGACTGGGGCGTCAGTGCCGATTTGTGGAGTTGCCCAAGCTTCAACGAACTGCGTCGCGACGGCCTCGATACGGACCGCTGGAACATGCTGCATCCGACCGAAGCGCCGCGTGTGTCTTATGTCGAATCGCTCCTCAAGGTTCGTGCGGGTCCGGTGATCGCATCCACCGATTACATGAAAGTGTTCGCCGACCAGATCCGAACCTTCATGCCTAAAGGCAAGACCTATCGCGTGCTGGGGACCGATGGTTTCGGACGCTCCGATACGCGTGAACGCTTGCGTCACCATTTCGAAGTGAATCGTTATTGGGTGACCGTGGCCTCGCTCAAGGCGTTGGCTGATGATGGCGCGATAGAAGCCAAAGTTGTGGCCGAAGCGATCGCCAAATACGGTCTCGATCCGAACAAACCGAATCCGGTCACGGTTTAAATCCACACAGCTAACGCAGCTAACGCAGCTAACAAAAAGCGATAGCGCGGGGTGTCTCAAAATGAGACGCCCCGCGCGTAACGCAACGCGAGGAAACATGGGCGCAATGAAAGAGGTGCTTGTTCCCGACCTGGGCGATCTCGCCGAGGCCAGCATTATCGAAGTGCTGGTCAAGCAAGGCGACAGCGTCACGCCGGAACAATCGCTGATCACACTTGAAACC
>DATEEW010000148.1:0-5438 GCA_035280965.1 Burkholderiales bacterium | reverse complement strand
CGGCACACGCATGCGACCGACGCGAATGCCGGTGGGACGCTCCTGCAGATCGGATACCACACCAATCGGATCAGGAAGATCCGCAACTTGTTCCAGGCCCTGCGCCATCGCCTCGATGTTTTTGGGCGCAAGCGTCAGACGGTCGATGAAAGCAGCATCCGCTCCTTTGGCGCGCGCCGTCGCCAGGTCTTCCGCGTTGGCAGTGAGCAGCTTTGTCGCATCGGCTCGAACGGCGTCGGCCATGGCGCGGAGCGCCTTGTTTTTTGTCCCGGCGTCGGCGCGCGCGAGTTCGCGCGAGGCGGCGCGGGCCTGGCGACCGAGATCCTGCATGTAGTGCTTGACGTCCATAGGGGGCATTCTACCCGTCACGAGGCGGTAGCGACCCGGCTAGCGGCCCAGCGCGAGGCCCAATTGGAGTAATTCGTCCCAGGCATCGCCGCGCGCAAGGCCTTTAATCATCCGGTCGACTTGGGCCGCATGGCCGAGCGCCCGCTCGAGCAAATCCTGACCCAGTCGGCGGGCTGCCCCGGCAACCAAATTCTGCTTAGCGCCCCAGATGCGGTTTTCGCGGAAGATATCCTGCGGCGAGCGGCCATTCGCGTTTTGCAAACGCAGTACTGCGCGGATATCTTCACTCATGATCCACAGCACCCGGTTCGGCGCTTCGCCTTCGCCTTTTAGGCCTTCCATTACTCGCGCCAACCGCTTTGCGTCCCCTGCCAACAAGGCATCGGAAATTTGGTACACGTCGAAGCGCGCCACGTCGAGTACCGCTTCGCGCACTTGATCGAAACTGAGTTCACCCTGGGGATAAAGCAAGCCGAGTTTTTGAATTTCCTGATGCGCGGCGAGTAAATTGCCTTCCACGCAATCCACCATGAATGCGAGTGCGTCGTGGGTTGCGCGCTGCTTCTGTTTTTGCAGCCGGCCGGCAATCCAATGCGACAATTGCGCCCGTTCGATGCCGAATACATTCAGCACTATCCCGCTGCGATCCAGGGCATTGAACCAGGCAGAACTTTGTCCGGCTTTGTCGAGTCGCGGCAGGGTGATCAGTAGCAATGTGTCGTTGGGCGGGTTAGCGCAATAGGCATTGAGTGCAGCTCCGCCATCGGTGCCCGGCTTGCCTCCCGGAATGCGCAGTTCGATGAGTTTGCGATCCCCGAACAGCGACATCGAGGCGGCACTTTGAGCGAGGCGAGACCAGTCGTATCCGCGCTCGACCAAATGAACCTCGCGCTCTGTGTAAGCATTGGCGCGCGCTTTGGCGCGGATAAGATCGCAGGCTTCCAGCGATAACAGCGGTTCATCGCCGTGGACGACATACAAGGGCGCGAGCCCGCGCGCGAGTTGCGCTTCCAGTTGATCAGCCTTGATTCCAGCCACGTTGATGCGACCGCTCAGTTGACCAGAATCGGTTTTGACGCGGCCATGCGGCGCATCAGTTGCTGCACGAAGTCGGTGCGCATTTCTCTGTAGAGCAGATCCTCTTCTTGCTCTTTAGACAGCACCTGTTCGTTGTAGGTCATGTCACGCGTGAGGACGATGGAATTTGTCGGCAGATAATCCCCGCCCTGCGTCCGAGACACGCGGAAGTTCACCAAATAGCGCAATTGATACTCGCGTACACGGCCTTCGCTGCTCAGGGAAAGAATCACTTTTTCGCGCGCTTCGCGCAAGATATGAAGCACCGCCTCGGCTCCCGGCGTTTCATCCTGGACGCGCGTTTCGGTTCCCGACGTGACGGCACGTTTGATTTCGATTGCCAACGGGGTGGTGGAAGCAACCGCGAGACTTTCGAAAGGCAGTTTTTGCTGGCCGCGCAGATGAAAGCCGCAAGCGGTCAGGCTGCCGACCAGCAGCAGCGCGACGAAAGAACGCAGAATTCTTTTCAAAGCCTTTCCCCTAAACAACGATATTGACCAAACGGCCAGGCACGACAATGATTTTCTTGGGCGGTTGGCCGCCGCTATGTTTTTGCATCACTTCGCTGGCAAGCGCGAGCGCTTCGATTTGCGCCTTGTCCGCAGCTTTCGGCACGATTAAATGACCGCGTAGCTTGCCGTTTACTTGCAGCACCAATTCTACTTCGTCGGTTTCCAGAGCGTTCGGATCATGAGGCGGCCAAGGTGCATCGATGATGTCGCCATCAAAACCGAGCTCGCCCCAGAGCGCGTGCGCGATATGCGGCGTGACGGGATAAAGCACGCGAGTGAGGATCGATAAACCTTCGCGCAAAGCTTGCAGCATGAGCGTGCTCGGCGTTTCTCCGGCCTTTGCGCTTGCGTCTTGCAGGGCATTCAGCAATTTCATTCCGGCCGAAGCGACGGTATTGAATTGTTTGCGTTCGATATCGAAGCTGGCCTGCTTCAGCACGCCATGGACTTCACGACGCAGGACCACGACTGCGGGCTCGTTTTTAAGCGTCGCCACATCGAACGCCGAATCGCCCAGCCCCTGAAGTTTGTCGTGCCATTGCCACGCGAGCGACCACACGCGTTTCAAGAAACGGAAGGAACCTTCGACACCTTCGTTCGACCATTGCAGCGTCTGCTCCGGGGGACTGGTGAACATCATGAAGAAACGAGCCGTATCGGCGCCGAATTCTTCGATGAGCTGCTGCGGGTCCACGCCGTTGTTCTTGGACTTGGACATGGTGGTCCATCCCTCATAGTTCACGGCCTGCCCATCGTCGCGGGCTTTAGCCGTTACTCCGCCGTGCTCATCGCGTTGGATATCAAGTTCATGCGTCCAGTAATAGCGTTTCTTGCTGTCTGTGACGCGCACGAAGGCTTCGTTCAACACCATGCCTTGCGTCAGCAAATTGGCGAAAGGTTCGTCGAGTTTCAGCAGCCCGCAATCGCGCATGGCCTTGGTCCAGAAGCGCGAATACAACAAGTGCAAAATGGCGTGCTCGATGCCGCCGATGTATTGATCGACGGGCAACCAGTATTTCACTCGTTCATCGACCATGGCTTGTATTTTGCCGGCGCAGGCGAAACGCAGGAAATACCAGGACGAATCGACGAAGGTGTCCATCGTGTCCGTTTCGCGTCTCGCCGCTTTTCCGCATTTTGGACAAGCGCAGGCTAGAAAGTCCGCGCGTTTGTTGAGCGGATTTCCGCTGCCGTCCGGTACGCAGTCCTCGGGCAGCACCACAGGCAACTGATCTTCAGGCACCGGCACATCGCCGCAGCTCGCGCAATGGATGATGGGAATCGGCGTGCCCCAATAACGCTGCCGCGAAATGCCCCAATCGCGCAGACGATATTGCACGCGTTTTTTGCCCAGACCTTTTTTCTCTAGCGCGATTGCGATCGCATCGACCGCCTGCTGAAACTCCAGGCCGGAAAAGTCGTCGGAATCCACTGTGAGGCCGTATTCGGCATAGGCCGCTTGCCAAGGCGCGGCTACTTTTTCGTAAGTACTACTTTTCGATTTGATGACTGTCTTGTAAGACAGCCCGTATTTGTTCGCGAACTCGAAATCGCGTTCGTCGTGCGCGGGCACCGCCATTACCGCGCCCTCGCCATAGGTCATCAACACATAGTTGGCGACCCACACCGGCAGTTTATCGCCGGTCAAAGGATGCAGGACATGCAGGCCCGTAGGCATGCCCTTCTTTTCCTGCGTGGCGATATCGGCTTCCATGACACTGCCGCGCTTGCATTCATCGACGAACGCGGCGAGCT
Organism: Burkholderiales bacterium; assembly: GCA_035280965.1. Classification (GTDB taxonomy): domain Bacteria; phylum Pseudomonadota; class Gammaproteobacteria; order Burkholderiales; family SG8-39; genus DATEEW01. The sequence continues at coordinate 1,746 of DATEEW010000148.1, read as the reverse complement.
CCGGATTGTTCTTCACCGCCAATGTGGCGAGCGGGTGTTCTGCCGCCACGGCGCAATAGGTCGCGCCCATCAAGGTGTCGGCGCGAGTGGTGAAGACCTTCAGCGCGTCGTCGACGCCGATGGCGGGATCGTAGGGAAAACTGATTTCAACGCCTTCGCTCTTGCCGATCCAATTGGCCTGCATGGTGCGCACGCGTTCGGGCCAGCCGGGCAAGGTATCCAGCGCTTCGAGCAGTTCGTCGGCGTAGTCCGTGATGCGCATGTAGTACATCGGGATTTCGCGTTTTTCCACCAGCGCGCCGGTGCGCCAGCCGCGGCCGTCGATGACCTGCTCGTTCGCCAGAACGGTCTGATCGATCGGATCCCAGTTCACCGTGCCCGTCTTTTTGTAGACGATGCCTTTTTCCAGCAGCTTAAGAAAGAACCACTGGTTCCAACGGTAATAGTCAGGCTTGCAGGTCGCCAGTTCGCGTTCCCAGTCGATGGCGAAGCCCAGCGACTGCAACTGCTTCTTCATGTAGGCGATGTTGTCGTAAGTCCACTTCGCCGGCGGCACGCCATTGGCCATTGCCGCGTTTTCCGCCGGTAAACCGAAAGCGTCCCAGCCCATGGGTTGCATGACGTTGTATCCGCGCATGCGATGAAAGCGCGAAATCACATCGCCGATGGTGTAGTTGCGTACATGCCCCATATGCAGCTTCCCCGAGGGGTAGGGGAACATGGACAGGCAGTAATACTTCGGCTTACCCGCGTCTTCCAACGCGCGGGCGGCCTGGGTTTTTTGCCAATGGGCTTGCGCGTCGCGCTCGATTTTTTGCGGGTGATACGACTGCTGCATGGGGGAGAAGAATTGGGAAAAGGGTCGAATTATAGCTGCGCGGTATGCGGATTCCCCCGTTTCGACAGGTGGCGCACACCATAAAAAAAGCCGCCCGAAGGCGGCTTTTAGGCAAATCGGAGAGAACCGATTAGCTTTGTTTGCGGCGGCGTGCAGCGGCCAGACCGGCGAGCGCCAGACCAGTCAGTGCCAGGGTCGCGGGTTCCGGGACACCGGAAACCGAACGGATGCGCACCGTTGCGTAGCGGATCGTACCGCCGGCGACCAGGTATTCACCAAAGCCGTCGCCGTAGAAAGTGACGGTCGAGAAGGTAGCGGAATCGTCGATTGCTGCCACAAAGTTACGGTATCCATCGCCAGCAGCCAGACCGGGGTTTTGAGCGCCGGTCGTATCTACTGCGACTTGAACAACCGCACCGCCATCAAAGGAAATATACAGGGCGGAAGGTTGGCAGCAGGTGCCCCAGTCGCCGATTTCCAGACCGAACGCGTTGACCGGGCTCAGGAAAGTGAAGGTCAGGCCGGAGGTGTTTGCCGGGGCGGTCGGGTTGATCCCAATTGATTCGCCGCCAGTGCCGGCAGGACGTGCACCGGTCAAATAGGTGGTGTCGATGAAACGACCTACACCGCTGGTGGAGCTGATGGTGTAGCCGGTGCGTGCCCAGCTAGTGGCGCCATCGGTCAATCCGCTCAGCGAATCGGTGAACAAGGTACCGCTTACGGCTGCGATGGTGGAGTCGAAAGATGCGGTGCCTGCGGCGATCGAGTCGTTATAAATCGTCGGCAGAGCGTGTGCTGCTGTAGATGCGGCTGCGAGCGCCGCGGTCAATGCGATTACGCGTAAGGCTTTCAATTGTTTCCCCTCAGTTCTTGTATGAAAAGCGTGCGGACTTGCTTAAAGCGAGGAA
>DATEEW010000147.1:0-3918 GCA_035280965.1 Burkholderiales bacterium | reverse complement strand
AGAAATAGCGCGTGCCTTCGAGGGTCAGAATGCCGCGCGCGGCACGCAGACAATCGCCTTCGGTGTCTCCTTCGGATAAGCGTACTTGTTTGCGATGCACCAGGGCCGACAAGGCGCCGCGATAAAGCAAAGAAAGCGCTTCGCGGATTTTGCCATTGTGCAATAACGCGCTGGCCGTCGCGGCGACGTCATCGGGCAGCGATTCGGGTTTGAGTTCAAGTCCGAACATAACTTCGGGCGGCCGGTAGGCTTCCACTTTGGCGCCGCGCCAACCCCAGTGCCGCATGGCCGCGCGAACCAAGTAGAACACAATAACCGCGGCACCTACCCAAATGAAGACCTGCACTGCGCGCGCCAACGCTTGGGCGAGGGCCACTAAAAATTCGGAAGGCTTCTCGGCCTCTTTTTCTTTCTTCGATTCGCCGCGGTACTGCCAACGCTTGCCTTGCTTGTATTCCTCGAAGGCGGGATCTTTCAAAACCTTCTTGATCGTTTGTGCCGCGCGTTCTTGCTCCGCTGCGTATGTGTTCGGGACAGAAATGCTGATAAGACAAGCACTGAGGATGAGCAATGTCGCGCCCTGTGCGAAACGCCGCGCCAGTTTCCGTAAGGCGATTTCGATGTCCCACCCCTCGAGCGTCGCGCGTCGGTTCAAGTACAAGGCAAAACCGGCGCACACATAAAAAGGTTGCACCATTGAATATGCCAGTACGAGGCACAAACTCAGTTTCCAATTCCATTGCTCCGCGCTATCCGCACCGATGAGCCCGCCCCAATTGAAATCCGGATCGGTACTCGCGGGTTCCAGCATTTCTGGAATCAGTACCAGACCGCGATAGAGCGTGAACACAAAAATGCCGCAGACGAACGTAAGCCACACTGCATAACCGCGCAGACGCTTGCCGAGGAGTTTGCGCCGTAGGCGCGCTTCTTTGCCGCGCTGCTGTTCCAGTTGCCAGACAGGGAGCATCAGGGTGCGCGCCAGATCCGCTCGATAAAGCGTGAGGGCAGCGAACAGACCGGGGCGCAACCACTCGCCTGCAGCCCTCAACGTTTGCATGACTGTGGGCGTTGCGCCGAAAGCCGCATGTCCTACCGCGTGCATGACCGCGCGCTCGAAGAGGGGGTGAAACCACCAGAGAATGAGGATAGCGACCCAGGGCCAATCCCAAAGAAGCAGGTGCAATACCAGCGCGGCCGGCAAATAGACCGACAACCATGTGAGCCACAGAGGTCGCCACCACTGACGGGCCATGCTGAAACCCAGGTCAATTGCTTCCCAACCGGCGCGGGGACGAGCGGCGATGGCTAAATGCTCAAGCTGCATCGCGGCCCGCTTCCTTGCGTCCAGCAAACACGAAATAGATCAACAGCAGGATCCAAAGACTGATGCCGACCGTGTACTTCACCATTGGCGGAATGGAAGTGTGAGGCGACCAAAAGGCCTCGATAAATGCGGCGCCCAGCAACATCAGGGCTGCACCGTACATCAAGCGCACGGCAGTTTGCGCGGCGATGACCAGCGCCATTTTTCGCGTGTATTTGCCGGGGACGATCAATGCGCCGCCGAGCTTGAAACCTGCGGCTCCGGATATTGCGATGGCCGTCAGTTCGAAGGCGCTATGACCCGCGACAAAGGGCCAGAAAGTGGAGCCGTAGCCTATCGATTCCAAATAACCGGCTATGGCGCCGATGATCACGCCGTTGGACAGCAGAAAAACCAAGCTGCCTATCCCGAACGCCAAGCCAGTGGCGAAAGTCTGAAAGCCGATACGAATGTTATTCCATATATACAGACCGAACATTTGTACATTGCTTGACGCTTCGCGCACGCCCGGATGCGGATCGGCGGGGTCGTACATGGACTGGTATTGACGCAACTGCGCCGGATCCACCAAGTAATAAATGAACTCCGGATGCGATTGCAAGGCGGCGATGACGATCGCCAAGGGGCCGAAAAACAGTAGACAGGCCGCGAAGACGATTTTGCGTTCGGCCCGTATCAGTCGAGGAAAGCCGCGCAATAAGAACTCGATTGCGCCGAAGCCGCGCGGCTGCACGCCATAGAGCACATGGTGGCCGCGCAGGGCAATTCGATTCAGCCGATCCACCAAATCCGGGCTGTAATGTCGATCGCGGGCCAGCGCCAAGTCCTGGCATACGCGCCGATAAAGCCGGGGGATTTCGTTATCCGCCACGTCGACCTGGGGCGCATCGACTCGAGGCGCATCGCTGCCTTTCTTCTTGCGCTTGTTCTTATCGCGCTGATCCAGCCAGCTTTCCAGCCGGGTCCAATCCTGCGCGTAGCGCGCTTCGAAAATCGCCTGCTTCATTTGCGCCCGATCAAATGATTGGCAATGCGAATCAAGCGCAAGCTCGCGGCGTCACGATGGGAACCGGCGAGGAGCGGTTCGGCGAGTTCCGCAAGTTCTTCCGCGCGCTCGGCCGTCAATCCGTTCGAACGTTCGGCGAAATCGAGAACCGCACGTTGTTCTTCGAGCGCCAGCGGCACTGGCGGTGCGAGTGGCGGTGCGGCCGGTACGCTAAAGTGATGTGGCTTCGCTTCGCGATATACGACGATGGTATGCGCGGCCAGATCGCCCAGTCGTTTGAAATCGCGGTTGATGAGCGTCGATATCAAGCCGAAAGCGTAAAAGAGGGGCAGAAAATCGATGGCGCGTAAAAGGTTGCGCGTCATCGCCGCGGGCCACCGGACCGGCGTACCGTCATCGTGCAAGACGCGCAGACCGATCGCCTTCTTGCCGGGCGTTGCGCCGTCCATTTTTACTTCACACCATGCCGGGAACAGCCATTCGAGCGCAAAGGCGGCGATTAATATCAAGCCGCCGCCGAATTGGCCCAGGATGCCGGCGACGATGGATATCGCAATGAGAATGCCGCCGCGCAGCGCCAGATCGATCAGCCAAGCGAGCGCGCGCGGCACCGGCCCCGCTACCGGAAGCGAGAGTTCGATGCCTTCGGGAGTGCCGATGCGGCGCGCGGTGTCCAGCTGCACGCTGTTGTGCTTAGGCAGCGTAATAGATGTCGCGATAGGCCGTATAGATGCTGGCGACGAACATCGGCATGGTGATCAGCAGGCCAAGTGCCAAGGGAATCGCGGAAATGACCAGGATGACGAAAAACACGATGCTGTAGAGCAAGAAGGGCAGGATGTTTTTCAAGCAACCCATGAAACTGGTTTTAACCGCCTGAATGGCGCCGAAATCATTAATCATGATGAGCGCCGGCGCAAACCATACCGCCATGTAGAGGGGAAGGGATAAACCCAGCGCAACCAGATAGGCAATCGCGAAGCGGCTCATATCCATATCGGTGGGCGGTGGAGCGGTCCCGAGGAAAGTGCCGATACCGACTCCCATCACCGCCGCCATGATTACGGCGATCGCGATCCCGGAAACCATGCCGATCGCTCCGAGGGCGAGCAGTGCCCCGAAGCGATGTTTGAAGCCTGCGAAAATATGGCTGAACTCCATCGGTTCTTCATTCCATAGGGCGTGGCACGCCACCATCAACCCCGCACCCCATACGGGATAAAGAAGCATCATGGCGAAGGTGCCGGCGATGGGGATCAAGGCGAGAACGATCATCATCGCAAAAATGGCGATGAGGCAGCCGATCCACATGCCCGGTGCCTTTCTGAACAAGCCCCAGGATTCCGTGATCCAGGTCCAGCCGTTACCGATGCCGACGGACTGGCCCTCGGGAATGAAATCGCCATCGTCGATAGGCGTTTGAATGTCCGCAACGGCGGATCTGGGTGCTGCGTATGGATTTGTGCTCATGCCGAATCTCCCCGATTTAGTGGGACTGTGCGTCCCTGATTGTTATGGCAAACAGCGTCAAAGAGCCTAGTGGAGCCTTGCAGAAGCCGCAAGCGTTTGGTGTGCCCTTTTAGGC
>DATEEW010000146.1:0-4228 GCA_035280965.1 Burkholderiales bacterium | reverse complement strand
GCCTTGTAGTGCCAGTGGCGGTTATGACCGCAACGGATGCCGAAGCCCGCGTTGGTAATCCAGCTTCGGCCGTGAGCGTTGCCGGCGCAAATCGGCGTGATCGACGTCAGGACCGGCGCTATAAGAAGAAAAAGAAAAAGTAGTTCCGTATTCGCCAATTAGATCTGGACAGGATACTTGATGTGCCGCGGGGAATTATTCAGTCCCCTTCGCGACGCATCGCCTGACAGGGGTACTCGAGGTAGCGGCGTCTTCGCGGCGTTACCATCGAGCCGCGAACCGTGCAGCGCCAACAAACGCCTATACGTAACTAGGTGCAACAGCTGCGCCCTCAATATCCAGCGCCCAACGAGACTGCCACGCAACACCGATGACGCTGAACTCACTTCCGGTGCGAGTCGTTATGCCGGTGCTGGCGTTGAACTTAAAGAAATTGTAGCGATCGACCGGCAGAGCGAGGGTCACTCCTGCCCGCTATTTGTTTGCTCGTTATCGCCCCTCACGCCATTCACCGTCGTTCGGCCGCCCGTAAAATAGATGCCGTCCAACGACAGCCATGCGCCGGATTGAAAATTGTACATGAGGTGTCCGCGCAGCAAGTAGATCGGCGCTTGCGCGAACAGGCCACAATTGCAGAAATCTGCGTTATCGCTGAATAATGTAACGCTGGGGCCACCTCCACCGTCCAAGACCCCATGCCTTGGAAATAGCCAGTTCGGGCCTGAATTACCACCGGTTGTTACCGAGGTTGAGCAATTTGTCGTTGTCGTACTGCCCCAACGGAGCCGACACTGGCACGCTGACGCCTACGATGAGATTCTGCTGGTAGCGGAGAACTCCTTCACTGAAAGGGCGGGAGCCCCCCAACAGGTTTATCGAAAAGTGAAATCGCGGGTCGCCCAGACCCGACATTTCGCGCGTTCTGGCCTGACCGGTTACGATGCTGTCCGCGGAAAAGGACGAATAGTGCATGATCACATCGAATTGGCGGATTGGCCGCCTACATCGAGAAACCGGAGGCTACTGCGCCTGTGTGCTGGTGAAATTTAGCATCCGCGATCGATAGAGACGGATCAAGACCGACCGGCGTGTTCGTGTACGCCCTTGGTTCGGCATCCTGAGCGTCCGCACTTGCAACCAATGACACGGTCGCGACAACGCAGAGAACAGCGCGACGCAAGAGATCGTCTAGCGCGGATGTTTCTTGCGCTTTGCACTCTTTCAAAATTGCAACGCCCGCGGATGCCACGCCCCTTTCCTGACCAGGCACTGCCATCGAACAATTGGCTTGGGGGCTTGCTGCTTGATCAAATCCAACATGGAACTGCTCTTGGACCGCGTGCAGCTGCCTCGAACCAAACGGCCGACACAAGGACGCGGTACACGACATCGTTCGCGCCAACCCTTAGCGGCCGTCCCGGGCGACGACCCATTGCTGCACGGCAGGCACCAACGTCGGTTTGAGATCAGCCTTCAATTCAATCTCCTCCGCGGTCTCGTCGGCCAAACGGCGCATCCCTCGATTGCTGCGCGTCGCATCCGCCCACTTCAACTCGAATGCCACCGCCGGGTTGGAGGACGCGCGCGCGACACGAGCCAGCGCCTGCTGTCGCTGCCGGCCGCTCAGCCGGCTGAGGATTTCGGTCCGATTCGCAAAGACCAAACGCCAAACGCGATCCGGATCGCCACTCTCCTTGGCCGCCTGCTCAAGAAAAGGAAGAGTCTGTGCCGGCGGCAACTTTGCGTCGATGCGCGCGATCTGGACTGTCTGCTCGATGAGTTGTGGGTTGCGCGCGCCGGCGAGCGCAAGAAAGTAAATCATGCGCCCCTGTTCGCTCTCCTGCTCATGCGCCAGCCGGACCAGGTGTTCGTAAGCTTTCTGATCGGCCGAATAGGCGACGACTTTGGCAATCGGCTCGCGTAGCGTTGCTGGTATGGCTGCGCGATCACGCATGAACAGGGCGAACCGGCGGCGGGCTTCCGCCGTCACCTCTGAATCGCCAAATGCTCCAAGTTCGGCAATCAGGCGATTGCGCAAAAGCGCAACGCCGGCTTGTTCGTCGGGCCGTGACTGCCATCCCAAGCGGTTGAACGCATTCTTCATCATGCCGCGCGCATACTCGCGAAACGTCTCCCTCGCGGCCGTATCCGTGAATTGATCGTCAATGAATCGCAGGCTTTCGATGACACGGTCCCAGACCGCCAGTTCGGTTTCGTCAGAAAGTTTTTTTGTCAGGTCGAGATAATCGGCGGGGGGATTGAGACCTGCCAATACCATCGCCCAGGCGTCTGCCATTAAGCTGACTCGGTCGGCCACTCCCAATCGATGAAATGCCGCCCCCAACGCTTTCAGGTCATCTTTGGCGTAGCGAACGCGATAATAACCGGCATCACCGTAATTGGCTTTGATCGGCCGGTCGCAGCCGTCGATCGTCAACGTCCTTGGCGCATCGCTCACCAATACTATATGTGACGCCCTGTCGTCGCCGGGGCGGCCGATGGCGACCGGCACCTGCCAGAGTTGACGCGAGGCGTAAGGGTCATTGAGTGCATAGCGATCCTGCCTGAGCGTCATGGTAAGCTTGTCGCTCACACATTTTGTGGACACTTGGATCAATGGAATTCCGGGTTGCTGGCTGAAACCGAGCGCAATAGCGGCGATTGGCTTGTTTGAAGCGGCTTCCAGTGCAGCCCACAACTCGGCACTGGTTGCGTTCGAATAGGCGTGCCTAGCCATGTACCGCCGCAAGCCGTCGCGGAACGGCGCCTCGCCGATATAGGCTTCAAGCATTCGCACCAGGCTCAGACCTTTTAGATAAGTGATATCGTCAAAAGCAGCGAGTGCCTCCGATTCGTCTTCGATCGGCTGCTGAACTGGATGCGCGGTGCGTAGTGCATCCTTCGCCATGGCCTTTTCCTTGTCGGCGCGAGTCCGCACCCAAACCTTCATCGATGGATTGAACTCGTCAGTGAGTTTCTTTTCCATCCAGGAAGCAAAGCCTTCGTTGAGCCAGAGTTCGTCCCACCACGCCATGGTTACGAGATTGCCAAACCACTGGTGCGCGGTTTCGTGCACGACATATTCGTGAACTACCTTGCGATCATCTTCGGAGCCTATCGTCTCGTCGAAAAGCAATGCGCGTTCGGAATATGTGACACCGCCCCAATTCTCCATAGCGCCTTCGAAATTGCGGGGCACCAGAACATGGTCCAGTTTTGGCAGCGGGTATTTGATGCCAAAGTAGTTGTTGAAATACGTAAGCGCGCGCGCCGCCACGCCGAGCGCATAGCGGCCCTGATCGACCTGATGACCGGGAACAACGACGCCGATATCGACGCCTTCCACGGTGGTCGCGATGCGGTCGTACTCTCCGGCCACAAGAACGACTAGATAGCTGGACATGCGCGGTGTGGGTGCGAACGTCACTATCTTGCGCGTTGCACCGTTTGCCTGTTCGCGAACGATGGGCATGTTTGACAGGGCGCGGAAGGTTGAAGGTACGGCCAAGGAGAGGCGGAAGGTGGCCTTGAATGCCGGCTCATCAAATCCTGGAAAGATGCGCCGTGCGCCACTTGGTTCAAGATCGGTGGCAAGAACCCAGCGCGGGCCGTTCGGCGTGTCATAGGTGGAATAGAATATTCCCTCCTGATGCGTCAGGATTGTTCCGGAATATTCGATCGTGAGGGTGTGACGGCCCACACTCAGCATCTGCGGCGGGGCAATCGCTACTGTCTGATTACGACTATCCACCTCAAATTTGGCTTCCACGCCGTCAATAATCGCGCGAGCGAATGAAATGTCGGTGGCGTTGAGCACAATCGCCCTGACGGGCTGGCGCACTTCGATGTCGATTTGCACAGTGCCGTTGAACCCAACACGCTCTCGACCGGTCGCTATTGATAACTGCGCAAGATCCGGTACGAGTTCAATCTCGTAGGCATGTGGCAACACATGCCTCGACAGTTTCCCGGGTGCATGATCGAGGTCAAAGCCTCGTTGCTGGCTATAAGCGGTGGCGAGCGAGATGCTGAACAGCGCCGCTCCGAGAAGCACACGAAGACACATGAACGCCCTCCGGTCATTGGGCAATTGAGCCAGGTCAAACTGGATGCAAAGCCCTTGTCAGTCGCGCTCAGCTGAGCGATTTGCGTTGTCGTCATCATGCAAAAGCCCCCGGCTTTTGCCGGGGGCTCGTAGTGTTATGCACGCTCAATGCTCGGTTCGAAA
>DATEEW010000145.1:0-3578 GCA_035280965.1 Burkholderiales bacterium | reverse complement strand
CCAAGGGAGGAAGGCGTTTGCGTCGTTACGCGTTTAATTTGTCTGTGCTGGCCGCTTTATGCGGCGCACCCGCGTTTTCGTACGCGGTAGATTCTTCGCTCCATCGACTGCCGCCCGACGTCTTCGAGGTCGATGTCGGTGCGTTGGCCGCCGAAGCGGAAGCTACTCAGGGCGTCGATGTGACGGATGTGCGCGATCTGGGCGCCAAACCGAAGATCGCCTCTTCCGACGACCTCCCCCCCGAAGATATCTGGGAACGCATTCGCCGCGGCTTTGCGATGCCCGAACTCGATGGCCCGCTGGTCGTAGAACGTCAAGCCTGGTATGCCGCGCGCCCCGCGCAAATTCGCATCATGGCGGAACGCAGCAAGCGTTATCTCTTCTATATCGTGGAAGAACTCGAGCGTCGCGGCATGCCCACCGAATTGGCGCTATTGCCGATGGTCGAAAGCGCGATGAATCCGTTGGCTCATTCGTCCGCACGCGCTTCCGGGCTATGGCAGTTCATTCCTTCGACGGGCAAGCACTACAAGCTGCAACAGAATTGGTGGTACGACGCGCGCCGCGATATCGTGGCTTCGACCAATGCCGCACTCGATTATTTGCAGTTCCTCTACAACATGCACGGCGACTGGCAACTGGCCCTCGCCTCGTACAACATGGGCGAAAACGGCGTGATGCGCGCAATGGAACGCAATCGCGTGCGGGGCAAGCCTACGTCGTACGAACATCTCTCCATTCCGCGCGAAACGCAGTACTACGTTCCCAAGCTGCAAGCGCTGAAAAACATCATTGCGAATCCCGCTGCCTTTGGCATCGACCTCGACCCGATTCCGAACGCACCCTATTTCGTGACCGTGGAGTTGACGCGCGATGTGGATCTGACTATCGCGGCGAAGCTGGCGGAAATGCCCGTGGACGAATTGGTCGCGTTGAATCCCGGCCATAATCGTCCGGTGGTTTCCAGCGCGGTGTCGCCACAACTCGTATTGCCCGCCGATCGCGCCACCGTATTCGTGGCCAATCTGGAAGAACATAAAAAACCGCTGTCGACCTGGCAGACCTACACCTACAAAAGCGGCGACAAGCTCGATCGCATTGCGAAACAGAATGGCATCACTGTTGCCAAGCTGCGCGAAATCAATCGACTCGGCCCCAAAGCCAAAGTCGCCGTCGGTCAACTGTTGTTGTTGCCTCTCACCAGCGGGCACATCGGCGCGCTTCCGCTCAATCTGCCGATCGAGCGCGCAGCGAGCAAATCCAAACGCAACAGCAGCGTCTACACGGTTCGTCGGGGCGATACGCTTTACGCCATCGCGAATCGTTTTGACGTCGACGTCGACGATTTGAAACGTTGGAACGGCGGTCGCAGCCAGGTTTCGGCCGGACAAAAACTTCGCCTCACCGCACCCGCGGTCGCGAAAAAAGCCTCTACCAAAACGGTCGCCAAGAGCAAAGACAAGTCCGACCAACTGGCACGCGGCAACGATTGACGTCTGGCGTTCGCCGGACTGTTGTAAATCCTTCGAGCCACATCGCCCCGCCTCTGCGATTCACGCTTGGCGGTTACAGCTTTACCTCAAGGTGGTTCCTGCCGCTACCTTGGACAGCAAGGTACCGACTCAATAGCGTCAACTCTAGGTCTTAAGACCGATTCTGACGACGCCCCCCGCTTGCGGCGTTAACATAGAAAGCATTCCTTCTGCGCTGAGGGGCGTGTGGTGGAATCTTCTTCATTTCGAAACACTGTGATCGTCGCGTTATTCGGTCTGGCCGGAACGCTCGGCGCGGCGCTCATTGCCAACTGGGACAAGATATTCGGCAAGCCGACTCCGCCGCAGGAGACGGTGCAGCCAGCTGAAGCCCCGCGCCTAGAAACGCCGCGCGAACCTCCTGATCGGGTCGGAGATCGCACCACCGATCGGAAAATAGCGACCCGTACAGCGCAAGATACTGCGGACACGGAAAAGGATTCAGCCGACGTGTCCGAGTCCGAGCCGCTACCACCGCCGGCCCGCTCAACACGCGCGCAGAAAATGCTGCCCATCACCGGCATGTGGCGCGATCTCACCTATCCGGGAATTCAGACGCATTTCGAGCAGAGCGGCGATCAGTTCGAGTTTGTCCGCTTCGGCACATTGCCCGACGGCCTTGCCTTTCGCACGCAGGGTGCGGGGCGTCTCAACGGCGTAGAAGTCGAAAGCCGCTATACCGCACAGTACGCCAACGGCTCTTATTCACAGGGAGTGTGCGCCGGCGCGGTCAGCGCACAGGGGCGTCAAATGGAACTGCAGTGCAATGATTCGCTGCTGGGTACATTCCCATTGCGTTTGCAACGTTAATAGCCTGCCACCACCACATATGAAATCATTAGCGCACCACAGGTAAATTGCACTGAGTAATCGCGCGTATCAATCTTTTTTCAACGCCCGCTTCACTTCTCCCGCATCCGCGGCAAATACACGTGCTGCGGGTAGTTCATACAGCCAGCAATTTGTGTTTTGCGTAGCCGTGATCGGGAATGCCGGGGGATATTCTTGTGGGCATTTCTCGAAGCAATTCGGGCAGCGTGGATGGAAATGACAGCCTGAAGGCGGATTGCTGGGCGACGGCATATCGTTGCTCGAACTCAAGGTCGCGCGAGTGCCGTCCAGCGTGGGCACTGCAGCGAGCAATGCGCGGGTGTAAGGGTGTGCAGGGTTTTCCAACACTTCTTCGACACGACCTCGTTCCACAATACGACCCAGATACATCACCGCCACTTCATCGGCGAGATATTCCACGACCGACAAGTTGTGCGTGATGAAAAGGTACGACAGACCGAGGTCGCGCTGTAGCTGTTTTAGCAAATTGAGAATCTGCGCCTGCACCGAAACATCGAGCGCGCTCGTTGGCTCGTCGCAGATGATGAGTTTTGGATTGACAGCAAGCGCGCGCGCGATGGCGATACGCTGCCGTTGGCCGCCGGAAAACTCGTGCGGATAACGCAATACCGCTTCGCCCGGCAAGCCGACCTGTTCGAGCAATTCCGCAATACGCGCTTCGATTTCCTTGCCGGTTTTCAACACACCCAAGGCCTGGATGCCTTCGCGCAATATTTCGCCGATACGCATGCGCGGATTCAGCGAGGCATAAGGGTCTTGAAAAACAATCTGTACTTCGGCGCGACGCTTGCGCAATGCCTCGCCGCGCAAGGCGCTCCATTCCACGCCCTCGAACCAGATCGAACCCGCAGTTGAGCGCAACAATTGCAGGATCGCCTTACCGACCGTGGTTTTTCCGCAGCCGGATTCGCCCACCAGCGCGAGTGTTTTTCCCGGCTCGATGCTGAGCGACACGCCGTCAACGGCTCTCACCGCGCCCACTTGCCGCTTGAACAATCCTTTGCGGATAGGGAAATGAACTTTGAGATCGCGAACGTCGAGGAGCGGCTCGATTTCCTTGGCACGCTCGGCGGTTATAGCAAACGCATCGCGCAAGATCGCAGGCATCGCGGGCGCCGGGCCTTGCTCTTCGCGCAAATGACAGCGCACCAACTGAACCTCACTTGTTGCGGTCCAGCCCGGCGTTTCGCGCAC
>DATEEW010000144.1:0-4195 GCA_035280965.1 Burkholderiales bacterium | reverse complement strand
GCCCTGTACAAGGGTCGTATGAATTACCGCGGGGGTGTTGTCGCGTGTGTTTTTGCGCCCGAAAGCCGGATCGGCCAGCACGGAAGCCCGCAACACATTGTCCGGCGCCAGATAGGCGCGACGCACGCCTTCGTTGACCATGTCTTCCACAGACATGGTGGCGTCCGGCCATTGAATGTTCATTCCGATATTGAGGAAAACGACCGCGATACCCGTATCCTGGCAAATGGGCCGATGCCCTTCCGCGCACATGCGAGAATTCACCAGAATCTGTTTGATCGCGTCTTTCGCGGCGGGCGATTGCTCGCGTTCATATGCGGCTACCATCGCCCGAATGAAGTCTTCGGGGTGATAGTAGGAAATGAATTGAAAAGCGTCAGCGACGCTTTGAATGAGGTCTTCTTGCTTTATGGCGGCCATGGCGAAACCTGAATCTGAAACTTCAGGCTATTTTACGCCACGCCGCCCTGCGAGCCTATTTGATTACGCCGCAAGCGATCCGAGCGCCCGCATTACCGGTGGGTTGGCTTTTGTAATCGTCCGGCATCGCATGCACGATCACGCCTTTGCCCAGGATATTGCTCGCGCCGGCATTCAAGGTGACGTTCGTCAACTCTGCGTTGAGCTTCGCCACACCGTTGGCATCGGCTTTCAGGTTAGGCATATCGCCCGCATGCGCTTCCATCATGTGGTGCGAGCCGTGGGGCTTACCGGCCGGATTGAAGTGTCCGCCTGCGCTCGTGCCGTCCGCCGCACTGCAATCGCCTTTTTCATGAATATGGAAGCCATGCTCGGCATTGGGTTTCAATCCTTTGACTTCCGCCTTTACCAACACCACGCTGCCTTTCTGCTCGAAGACCACTTCTCCACTCGCCGTATTCCCCTGCGTCGGTTGCAGATTGGCCACGGCGCGCGGACCGGCTTTGTCGCCCGCGCAAGCGGCGAGGCTGAGACTGAGAACGGTCAACACAAGCATTCGATTCATGAATTTCTCCTAGAGGGAAAGCTTCATGATCGAAGCTTTCTATGGTTTTTTGTTAGTAGTCGCAGTGGCGTTCTTCGCTTGAGCGTTCCGTTTGAAGTTCTCGACCGCGCGGTCCTGGTACTTGGCGAGCAATTCCGCGTCCTTCTTCGCAGTTTCAGCCGCTTTCGTTTTTGCCGCCTCCGCTGCTGCAGCCTGCTCGGGGGAGGGTGGCGGCAATTTAGCGAATGCCGGTGCGGCGATCAAGCACAGCACGGCAAAAAGCACCGAGATTTTCATGTGTTGCCCTCCAGATTCGCGTTAACGGAATCATTCGTGCGGCGCTGTGGCTGCTCGATACGCCCATTGCGATAGTCGTCGTACCACAGCGCGTGATGTTCCTTCACCCACTGCTCGTCCACGTAGCCGGTTTTCATGGCCTTGAAGGCCCCACGCGTGCCGATCGTGCCCATATAGATATGGCCCAGTGCGCCGATCATGAACAGCAACGCGCCGCCCAGATGAATGATGTGCGCAATCTGCATGGTTCGGCGAGTCTGATCGAAGTTCGGGAAGTCCAACACCAGGCCGGATAAGCCCGCGACAAGCCCGAGAAAACTCAAGCCGCCCCAAAACCAAGCCTTTTCTCCTGCGTTGAAACGACGCGAGGGCGGCGCATGGCCTTTGCGCGACAGCAATCCCCCAAAACACCTGACCCATTGCCAGTCTTCCCGAGTCCACAGGTTATAGCGAACAAAGGTCGCGAACAGCAGAACCGCACAGATGATGAACAGTGGTCCCACGAAGTTGTGAACGACTTTGGCGCCTATCGCGATGAAGCTGAAAATATTGTGGCCGAGGATCGGCACCAACAGGTGCTTCCCGAACAACAGCGCAAGCCCGGTAAAGGCGAGCAGTACGAAGCTGATCGCTGTGGACCAATGAACCAGTCTTTCCCACGGGCTGAAACGACGCACACGCCGACCTGTAGGTTGCCCTTCAAGCTCGATGGGCCCGCGTAACCGATAGAAGATCAGGATGATGACGAACACAACCGCGAGCGCGATACCGCCATAAACGGTGAGCGGACCGTTGCGCAATTCGCGCCAGCTCTGGCCGGCACTCTGAATCAATACACCCTGCTCTTTGCCCGGCAAAGAGCTGTAGCCCTTATCCCCTTCGCGCACTTCGCGCCAGAACGGCGCGTTGTTTCCGGGCTGCGTGGTTTGCCTCTGCACCTGCTCCTGCTGTCTTTCCTGACTGCGTTCACTCGGTTGCGCGGACGCCGCGAGGGGCAAGTTGAGCGCGAACAGCGCGAGGACACGCCACATCGTAGGCCAGGCTTTCATGGCGACTCCTTCCATGCCTTATTGGGTGCGCACGTATTCGTTCTGGTGCTGGGCACGCTCGCGTAGAGCGCGATCCCATTTCTGCTTGTCGCCGCCGTAGGCCCCACCGTCCCAAGGCTGTGCATCGGCCTTGCCGGAATATTCGCCTTGTTCGTACATCGAAACTTGCGATTCTTCGCTACAGGCGTTCAAGAAGAGACCGGCAAACATGAGTGCAAGAATGCGCGTTTTCATTTTTTCTCCTCTTTCTCGACAGGACGCGGCGCGGCTTTCTTCTCAGGGCGACCGTATGCCGTGTCCCAACCAGCGATGGGCGTGGCCGAGCCGCGACGCATGCTGCGATCGCGATAGATTTCGGAAATCACATCGCCATCGCCCGCGAGCAATGCTTTGGTCGAACACATTTCGGCGCAAGCGGGAAGCTTGCCTTCTGCAAGTCGATTTGCCCCGTATTGCGAGAACTCTTCCGCACTGCCGTCCGCTTCCGGGCCGCCCGCGCAGAACGTGCACTTGTCCATCTTGCCGCGCGACCCAAACGAGCCCACCTGAGGAAATTGAGGCGCACCGAAGGGACAGGCGTAGAGGCAGTAACCGCAACCGATGCACATATCCTTGTCGTGCAGTACCACCCCTTCGCTAGTCTGATAAAAACAATCGACCGGGCAGACGGCCATGCAGGGTGCGTCCGAACAATGCATACAGGCGACGGAAATGGAGCGCTCCCCCGGCACGCCGTCGTTGAGCGTTACCACTCGACGTCGATTCACACCCCACGGCACTTCGTTGGTGTTCTTGCAGGCCGTCACGCAACCGTTGCACTCGATGCAGCGCTCCGCATCGCAAATGAATTTCATACGTGCCATATTCTTCTCCTCTGGCCTTCGCCGCTTAGGCGATCTTTTCGATCTGGCAAACGGTGGTCTTGGTTTCCTGCATCATGGTGACGGAGTCATACCCATAGGTCGTCGCGGTATTGATCGCCTCTCCGCGCACGATCGGTGCCGCGCCCTCGGGGTAGTAAGGCAACATGTCTGTGCCTTGCCACCAACCAGAGAAGTGGAATGGAATGAATGCGTGATCGGGTCCGACGCGCTCGGTGACCAAGGCTTTCACTTTGATCTTGGCGCCCGTGGGCGTTTTCACCCACACATATTCGCCGTTGCGTATACCGCGATCGTTGGCCGAGCGCGGATTGATTTCGACGAAGTTGTCCTGCTGCAATTCGGCCAGCCAGGGGTTTGAGCGCGTTTCCTCGCCGCCGCCTTCGTATTCGACCAATCGCCCGCTAGTAAGGATGATTGGAAATTGCTTGCCAATGTCCTTGTTCTTTTCTTGCACGCTTTTGTACAGCGTGGGCATACGCCAGAAGGCTTTCTTGTCGTCATGCGTCGGATATTTATCGATGAGGTCCGCGCGTATGCCGTACAAGGGCTCGCGATGCATCGGCACGGGGTCGGGGAAATTCCAGACCACGGCGCGCGCTTTGGCGTTACCAAAGGGATGACAGCCGTGCTTTAGGGCGACGCGCTGAATGCCGCCCGACAAATCGGTTTTCCAGTTCTTGCCCTCGGCCTCGCCTTTTTCGAGATCGGTTAGTTCATCCCACCAACCCAACTTCTTCAACAGCACATGATCGAATTCCGGATAGCCGGTGGTGATGTCGCCGTCCTTGGGATGCGAGCCGTCTTCTGCGAGCAAACTCACGCCTTCCCGCTCGACACCGAAGTTGGCGCGGAAGCAGCCGCCTCCATCCATCACATGCTGGTGGTTGTTGTAGAGCACATGCGTGCCCGGATGCTTCAACTCCGGCGTGCCATAACAGGGCCATGGCAGACCGAAATAATCGCCATCCAACGAATAGCCTGTTTGCGCGTCCTTACCTCCC
>DATEEW010000143.1:0-16544 GCA_035280965.1 Burkholderiales bacterium | reverse complement strand
GCATACAGATCGAGAAACTGGCGCAGTTCGCCTTCGCTGTCTCGTCCGCGATAAACACCGGGTAGCAGGCGGTACAACCACTCCGCGTAGGCTTCGCGTTTTTCGTAAACGGCGGCGCTCATATCAAGCCTCCGCTCAAGGACAAGTTCAGGCGCCCGATAGTCGCGTCGACGGCATCACCACCACTCGCCCAGGCATCCGCGTCCATACGAATGCGATCGTTGATCTGTGCCGGTTGACCTTCGATATGAAAGGTAGTGGCCAGAACGTTATCGACACCGCGCAAGCCTTCAACCAAGGCGTAAATCTCGGATAAATAAAGATCCGCCCCAAGGTCGCGTCGCTCGAAACTGAAATAGGCGGGACGACCAATTTCGTCGATTCCACCGCCCAGCGCCGCGAGCAGGCGGCGCAATACGTCCGCCTGTAGAAAATTGCTTTGGAGGCGCACTTGCAATGCCAGCTTGATTGGAATACGCCGCGCATCGCGAATATTCAGCGACGTATTTTTAGCCGTGCGATCGGTGAAATAGGCGTAGAGCGCCTCTTTTGTTTCCACGTTCAGCACGCTGCCCCCCGCACCGGCGACAGTTAGCAATACCAAACGCGCACCACTTCCTTCCGCACGTGCATAGTCGGCCCGTGCTTTGGCCACGCTGGCGAAATTCAATGCGAGGTCGGCATAGTCGGCCAGGGAAACCGCGCGATCTAAGGTGCGTACCCGATGTGCGAGCTTGCGTTTGGCTTCATACACGGTTTCGCGATCCGCGCCGCCACCCGCCGGCGCGACGTTGAAAACGCGATCGATGAAGGGCAGCGGTTGCGGCATTTGTTTGATGGCGAGTGCCGCGGCGTTGCCCTCCAAACCAAGACCGATGCGCACGCGTGCGCGGAGGTTGTTGCGGCCCGAGGCCGGCGCTGCGCCATGCACGCCGTCGCCGAATACGACCGTCGCACGCTGCTCTTCGTCGATTTCCACTGCATAGTGTTTGTCTTGCGGGCCGCTATCGGCCAGGCTCGCGACTTCCGTCCAGCGTTCTTCACCTACGTAAATTTCCAATTCAGGTGCGACGCCGCGTTCGCTGCCAGGCTGCGGCGCGAAGGCCAGCGGCGTCTTCCGCAAAAGGAAACGCTGATTCGGTTTATTGGGGTCGCCGCTGCCTAGAATTTCTTCCGGCATGCTGGCGCCATGGCTAATGGGTGCCACATTGCCGTAAAGCAGGGTTTTACCCAGCGCGTAGTCATGCTCCAGCGGCCTCGCCAGGGATACCAAAGTGTTGCCGTTTGCTTCGGCCACTTGCGTGATCCGCAGACCGGATGCCGGCGCAATCCCGTCTTCGAGCAGCAAATAATTACCCGCCTCCAGACCTAGCCCCGTGCCGAGTATTTCGAGTTGCGAAGTGCCCGCGACCAGAATGGCTTCGGAGATGTTGTAGCCGTCCACGCGCATCGAATACTCGAAATCGCCGTGCAGCCGCATATCGGCCACACGGAAGTTCTGGTCCACCGTACCTTCAAGCAAAATGCGCGAACGCTCTTCTGCTACTTCGGTTGTCAGAATGCGGTGCACGCGCGTGCGTGTTCCATCAGCCAGCGCAATGAGTGCATCGGGAAGAAGACCTTCGTAGGCCTTGTCCAGTTCGAGCTCGGTATTCGATCCCTGATAGACGCCGCTCAATTCGTTGAGCCGCAGCGGGCGGACCGCGCGCTGCGGTCCGCTCAAATCCGGATCGACGCGATATAAAAAAACCGCGCTATGGTTGCTCAGCAATGAAAATTGGTTTTGCGGAATGAAAGGCCGTAAGGCGCGTGTCGTGGGTTGCGACAAATAGATATCATTGCCGCTCAACCCTGCCACTGAAGCCAGTTCGACGCCTTGCGCATCGGAGATAAGCAAATAGTCCCCGATATAGATCGTTCCGACGGTTTGCATCCGAGTGAGCACGATGCTCCCGGGTCGCACGCGTGTAGCGACTAGCCCGCAAGGCACGCCTTTCAATACATGCGTGGCGGAACGACGCAGCGAAGTAGGCACGCCGCGATTGATGGCGAGGCTTTGTTGAAAGATGTTCTTGCTGACGATGCGAGCAGGCAGCAAAAATCCTTCGCTTGAAATCAAGATCGCATCGCCATCGTCGAAAATGCTGATGCCTGCCATCGGCAACACGTTGCTGCCTAGCGTCAATTCACCGGCTCTTGCGGCGGCGAACAGGGGCGCGCTTGTTTTCGGCCTCGCATGAATCTTCAGGTCTGCGATAGGCAGATCCGCGTCAGCGATGGGCGCACCGGGCGCCCAAGCGATTTTTGTTTTTCCTTCCAAGATGAGGCTCGAAACCAGGGGCAGCGCATGACGCTGCACGCCCGCTTCAAAAATCATCGGCGCGCCTGCCTTGAGCGAAGCGTAAATGCTATCGAGCAATACGGAAGTGTCTTGCACTGCGTTCGAGGCGTTGCGAAGATTCAGCGTGCGGTCCGAACGATTGTAATTTTTCAGATAAAGCTGGTTGCGCGCCGGCAAGAGACTCAAAGGCGTTTCGGTTTCAAAAATAACCGTGGGTTGATCTCCCGCCCCAGGCATTTGCACTTTAAAAGCGGCGGGTACGAGACCCGGCTCTTTGGCGAGGAAAGCTTGCAGCCCCGTCGCGCTCGCGCCTGGTGCAAGCCGGTAATCCACCATTGCCGCAAGATCGATGAGCGAAGTCTCCAGCGTGGCCGTGCGCAGAAAGCCTTCATTGATGCGCGCATCGCTGTAGCGATTGAGAATGCTCGCCATATGCGCGTACAACTCGGCGAAGAGCACGGCGAAATCGGGATCGCCTGCGTTCTCCGCCAAAGCCGGATTCCATTGCGGAAAGCGTTCGGCCATGCGTTCGAGCAAACGGGCGCGAATCGCCACCGCATCATCCACGGTATAGGCGATACGGCTCAACTGCGGACGATTGCTCGCGGTCAGTGGCAGATCGAGGAATTCATCGGCCATATCAGCCTTCTTTCCCGCCGCAAGTGCGCACATAGAGCACGCCATGTTCGCGTGCCGTGGCATTGTTGTCGCAACGCGCGACTTCCAGCGGCGCGATGTCGATATAGCCGATGCTTTCCCGATCCGGATAACGATCGCCCAGACGCTTGAAGCGCGTAACCGCCACAGAGAGGACGCCTTCGACCGTCGAGACGGCGGCATACAGGTCGGACAAATACACGTCCTGACCGAAAGCGAAACGACCGGGCGCGAAAAATGGCAATACGCTTGCCGGCATTCCCGGCTCGCCCACGAGCACGCGCTCCACCGCGTGGCGCACATCCCGGGCGAAGTAATCGGGTTTCACATCGACGACCAGCGAAATGGACAAAGCCGCATAGCGCGCGTCTTCCACACGCACATCGGTCCCCGCCATTTTTCTAAGTTTCAATGCCGCTTCGAAGGCGGTGCGCTGAGCCGGATCGAGGGGTACGCGACCGGGTAGATCGAGCGACACGAAAACGGTGTTCCAGCTCCCCGTGGATTGGATACGCGCTTTGGCCTGCAGCGGTTTCAATAGGGCACCACCGATGCGCGTGCCCGCCATCGCAAAACTTTCGAAATCCGCTTCGGTCACCGCCCGCTGCTGCTTCTTCAACTGACGCGGACCAACCAGCTTGGCCGTCGCCATGCTTTCCGGTTCACCGGGATTCTGCGATGCGAAGGGATTACGCACGCTTTGCAGCACTTGGCTGGGGTCGGCAAAGATGCGCGGCTCGAACACGGTCAACGTATCGGCACCTACTCGCCCCGCTTCGCCGACGCCGACGCGATACCGGATCTCGATGGGGGCGCCCTCTGGCGGCAAACGGCCATGCGCACCATCTCCGAAATGCACGCTGACAAATCCCGCGTTATCGCGCACGAGTCGGTAATGCGTATCGGCCGCTTCGCTATCGATAAAATCCTCGACTTCGCTATAAGCGAGACCGTCAACGTTCACGCTCAAAGTCGAGCGCGGGACACCGTCTGCATCCAGCACATATGTAAGCGGCGCATGTTCCAGTACGACTTGCTGCGCAGGCCGGCCCGTTCCCTTCTCTTCGATCGTGGGCGGCATGCCAGGCGTGGACGATTCGATCAACGCGTGAACAACCGTTTCGCCATGCGTCGCATCCACCACATTGCCGTGTAGCAGCGTGGTCGAAACCGGATAGTCGTTCAATAACGCGGCTTCAAAAGTAACGGTCGTGGTTGTTATGCCGATGATGCGGGACTGCACCGTCGCCCATTCGCGCGTCGCGCCGTTTTGTAACAGCACCCGTTTGCCCGGCGTCAACAGAACGGTGTCGATACTCGCCAGCACAGCCTGAGTGCGCGCGACGTTGCTGGGCGCATCGATCGACAAGGCGATCCGACTCAGGGTCGGCACCACGACGATATCGACTTGGGTTTCGTATATGACGGCGGCGGCTTCCTTCGTCGCCATCGTGCTCGCTTGAAAACCAGTCGCAAGATATAGAGGTGCGTTGCCCGCCGCCTCGATGACCAGCGCCGTACTCGCCGCATGACCCGGGTAGATGTCGTAATCCACCAACTGCAACAGCTTCTTCACCGATTCGTATTGAGTGGCGGTGCGCAAAAAGCCTTCTAGCGCGACGCGATCCTGCAAATAGCTAAGCTGATCGCCGACATAGGCATACAACTCCAATAGCGCCATACCCAGATCGGCTTCGCTGCGTTCGGCCCATCCCGGCGCGCGGGCAGGCAGCAAATCGAGCATCGCGCGCAACAGGCTGTCGTAGTCCTTCGCCATCAAGTCGATGCCCGACGTCGGCACGAGCAAGGGCGGCACCTCTACCGGTGTGCGGCCGCAGTCGATGCTATTGCAAAGCGTCGCGCTCATGCCCGGTTGTTCCCCGCGAAGGGCAGCAATTGAAAAACCACGTGCTCTCGTTCCAGATCGCGCGTCTTGGTGTAGACGATTTCGACGTGCAGCTTTTCTTCTTCGTTGATCACGTTCACGGCGTGGATCATCACTTGATTGCCCAGCGTGCTTTGCAGTGCCTTCGCCACCGTGAACTCGGTCGCCGCCGCCAATACATCGTTATTGCCCTGGAACACCAGATCGCGCGCACCGCAACCGAACTCGGGCAGCATCACGCGTTCCCCCGGTGAAGTGAACAGCACTTGTTCGATACGCTGACGCAAATGCGCGTCGAAGTCCACGCTCGCCACGCCACCTGCGGGCGTGAAACGAAACGGAAAGGACAGATAGTTGGTGGCCATCAGGTCACCACCCCGTCCTGCCCGCGCAACAAGCTATCGGCGGGGGGGCTGTTGAGTGCAAACTTGTCTTTCACCACTTTGATTTCCAGGTTCGCTTTCAAATGATTGATGACGCCGGTCGCGATGGCGATAAATACCTTGCGCCGGTTTTCCGCTGCCTCCTCGGTCTCCTCGTCGAGCTTGATCACGTCTTGCGCCACCATCGCGTCTTCGATAGCGCGCGCCATGCTGCCCGCTTCGAGGCTGTCGCCGATGATGATTCCGGGCTTCAACATGGTCGTTTCAATCCCTCACCGTTCAATCCAAAGGACAGGGTGGCAACTTCGGCAGTGCGGGCAAGGACGGCAACGAAGGCAAAGGCGGTATCGGGATCGGAATCACGAACGATGGAATCGGCAAACTCGGCAGTGTGATATCCAGACTCGGCAACTTCGGCAACGCAGGCAGCGACGGTAAAGCCGGCAGCGGCGGAATCGGCAGCGGAATGACGAGCGAAGGAATGGGCAGCGTCGGAAGTTTGCAGTTGCTCATCGCACGAAGCCTTCATTTCAGTTTCACGACTTTGGACATCGCCGGATGCGTGGGCGCGGACAGAGGCATTGGCACGGGCATAGGCGGTCCCGAAGGCCCCATCGCCGTCATATGCGTATGGGCGTCGTACACGGTCGCGAATTGCAAACCCAGGATCGCGGGTTCCGAGGCGCCCTCACCGAGCGCCACGGTTTGGCTGCGCACCATGACGTTCTTCGCGACTACTTGCACGGCGGAACCATTCAGATCAACGACCGCACCTTCCTTGTTGGTGAGCGTGACATTCGATTCACCGAGGCGGATGTTGTTGCCGTTCTCATCCGCAATGGCCAGTTCCTTGTCCTCCGCGTTCATGTAAATCAAGGTGCCGGATTTATTGGTGATGGTGACGCCGCCTTTCTCGTCGAAATGAATGAGCGCCTTGTCCTTGTGTTTGATGGTGATGGTCTCTTTGCCTTCCTCATCGCAAAATTCGATGTAGTGGCCGGTCGAAGTCTTGAGCACGCGCCGCAGTGGCTCGTTCTTTGTCATCTTCTGTGCTTCGGTGGGAATTTCTGTTTTTCCCGGTTTCGCCCAGAACCCGCCCACCCAGATCGGGCAATCGAGATGGCCTTCCTCGAACTCCGCCCATACTTTCGCGCCCACGTCGGGAATGAAAAAGAAACCCTGTTCTGCTTTCCCGCCGCAAGGCATGCAAGGCCAGGCCCAATCGGTTACGAATGGATCTTCCGGACTCGGCTCGCCGGTGACGCCGCCGAACACGCTGGGAATCATCAAGCGCAAACGTCCCAGCTGTTCCGGATCTTTGTTGTCCACCACCACCGCGCGGTACTTGCCGTACCAGGCGTTTTCCATGCGCTCCATGCGCGGATCGTTTTGCGGGGGACTGGATAGGTCGGTCACCGTTAATCTCCTTAAGCAGGCAAGACCCGCGGCCCTGTCCCGGCCACGGCAATCACATCGGTATCGGCGCCCGCACCCGCGGCGGCGGGAATCAAAGCGTCCGGCTTTTCGCCTTCGAAGTTTTCCGTGTCCAACTTGCCCAGGGCATTGCGCACTGCTTCGAATTGCATGGTGTAAGTACGCGCAGTAAGTTCATGCTGCACTTTGCGCACGTAGTAGTTGCCGTTGTAGGTCGCACCAACGCCTTTGATGGTGACGAGTTTGCGCGAGCGCAATACGCGTCCGTATTTCAAGCCATTCAATCTTCCGGTGGCGGTGACCCACCAGCCATTACGACGCAGCAAGCCCGTTCCGTATTCGTCAGCGCGCGCCTGATCCATACAGCCGAGCCGGCGGCCGATTTGAATGGTCTGCGGAACTTTGACGGCGCCACGCAAACTGTCGAGCGTCTCCTTGCCTAAAGGCGTCAAGCCGGATTCGTTACGCAGCGAGGTCATCACCTTCCCCGTCATCGGATCGAGAAAAGTAATGCTCGCCACGGTGGGCGCAGTACCGTCTGAAGACACGCTGAACTGCGTGCAATTGGTTTCTTCGCCGAAATTCACCGCGATCAATTTTTGCGGCTGGCTGTCGAGCTTCGCGGGCCTGAAGAATCCTTTCGCGCCCTGCACAAAAAACTCATAGCCCTTACGCCGTGCCAACTCCCGCAATAAGGCGTGGTCGGTACAACGCTGCGCGACCGCATGAGGCGGCGTGGCCGCTGCCTCCTCGCTCGGCTCGGCGATCTCCATGTCGAACTCGTAGCTGTCCAGCACCTCTTCGGCGATTTCTTCGTAAGTCATTTCCAACCAGATCTTGGTCTTCTCTTCGAGGTTCATGTGATAAGAGGCGTCGACACCGCGAATGGCGACGCTCACATTGCCCTGATCTGGATTTGTAGAAACGACAATCTCGGAGATATACCCGTCGATCACCACTTCGTTCTGTTCCGGAAACATGGCGTAGACAGTGATGCGGTTCCAGACCTTGAGATTTTCTTCTTCGATATAAGGCCAACTGCCGTCCTCGTTGCGGCAGGCCACGAGGTCGATGGTGAAGGAGGAACCCACTTCCAGATCCTCTTCCACAGTCACGCGCTGCACGCATTGAAAGAGCGTGTCGTGCGATTCGCCGTTGACACGCACGACGCACGAGAAATTGCGATCCGGTCCGGCGGGCAAGGCGGCCATCAGTTCCTATCCCTTGGAATCATCAAAATCTGTCCCGGCACAAGCAGCTCTTCCGGCGCCAGGCATTGCGGATTGGCATCTGCGAGCAGCCACCATTTGCGCGGATTACGGTAGAACTTGAAGGCCAGCAGATCGAGGCGATCGCCTTCCTTGACTTGATAGGTTTGCGCGATATCGAGTGCGACCGGTTCTCGCGTGCGCTTAAGCGTGCGCTTGGAGCCGTCGACTTCTTCAACGCTGTAGTCGCCGACACGCAAATAGCGTGAGCCGTCAAAAAACATTGGCCAGATCTCCGATATTGGCGAGGTTCATCGCACCCAGCGCCATACGCCAGCCGTGCGAATAGAGATAAGGGGGATTGAAGCCTTCCAACACTTTGAGCTGCACCGCCACGCTGGCGCGTTTTGGATTCAGATCGGGAAAATATTCCTGCTCGGTGATCTGCATGCTCGTCATCACCACAGGCATGACCCGTTTGCGTCCCCAGATGAACAGCAAAATCGGAATGGTCTTCGCCTGTGCAGCGCCAAACTGATCCGTTCCGCCCAGCAGATTGCCAAGCGGGAAACCGAAGAGTTGATCGGTCTTCGGGTAGATCATCAGCTCCAGTACGGACAGTTGCGGCCCGATGCCGAACTGCTGCGGCAAAAATGAACCGTCGTTCAGATCGTCGGTGGCGTCGAGCTGCAAGGTTAGGCTGATGCTCTCTTCCGAGACTTGTACTTGCGACAGGCAAGACCGCTGCTGACCTTCCGAGCCTTCGCGGCAACCGGAGCCGCCGCTACCATCCGCACCCGCCGCGTTGAAAGACGCGGTGCGGCCACGGCTCAGCGTTTCCGGATTGAACTGAAACGCGAAGGCGAGCGGCGGCAATGACAGTCCGTATTCGATGAAAGCGCCTTTGAGCAGCTTGTCCGGACGCAGCGCGAAATCGCTCATCGTTTCGCCTCCGATCGTGCAGCGATAATTTGCGCGACAGTTCGCTGCGCCGCCTGTTTCAACAAACCTCTTTGCGTTGCCGCACCTTGCGCCACATCGATAGCGAGGCTATCGATGGATAAGCGCTGTGTCTGTCTTTCGGCGCGCCACTCCGAATGCAAACCTTGCGCGAAAACCTCGGTCATCGCTTCCGTCTGCGCGCTATTCAACGGCTCTGGACTGATCCATTCGATGTGTTTGATGTTGAGCATCAGTGAATGCCTACCTTCAACGTAAAAACAGGGCTGCGAGCGCGTCTTCCAAATGCGAGGCGCTCAACTCGATCCAATCGCCGAAAGGCGCGATCAGTAGGTTCGCGGTCGTACTTCCACGCATCTGAATGCCGTTGTCGCGCAAATAGCGCGCGATCGTTCCCGCACGCGAGCGGCGCAGATTCGCGTCAAAGTCCGGCGCGAATTCGATCGTTCCAAATTGATCGGTATTGCGAAAATCCAGCACCGGCGTAAACACCACCTGCATCGGCGGCGCTGCCAGCGTGGCTGAGACAGTGATCACTTCCTGAGGCAGGGTCGCGAAGCTGCGCCCCGTTACCGTCAGCGTTTGCGCGACTCCTGCCACGCTCAAACGGCTATGCACACCCACCGCTTGTTCCAGCAGTTCACGCAAGTGCGTGTTGAGCAGCGGAAACTGCGCTTGAATAAACGCATCGCGCGCCAGCCGTTCCGCCTGACGCATTGCGTCCGTATCGGCCTGAGCCTGCAAATACTCTTCGATGCGTATGGCGAGCGTCATTTCAATCCTGTCGAT
The DNA here is from genome assembly GCA_035280965.1 of Burkholderiales bacterium. Lineage (GTDB taxonomy): Bacteria > Pseudomonadota > Gammaproteobacteria > Burkholderiales > SG8-39 > DATEEW01. The sequence continues at coordinate 6,887 of DATEEW010000143.1, read as the reverse complement.
TGCGTTTTAGCCACGGGCTGCGATACGTTGGTCGCGCTGCAGTGATGCTCGCGTCGGATGCGAGCGGCGTTTGTACGATCGGTGCGGGGACCGGAAGGGGTGCCGGACTGCGGACGCTCACTTGAACACTCCCGATACGAATCGCTTTCTCTTCCACGGGAGTCGTCGCGGCGGCAATGCGCTCCAACAACGGGTGCGGCGTCGCCAGCGCTACGCTTTGAGGCGGTGGCTTGATGGAATCGGGCACCCCCATGGTGAATAAACGTTGGATCACTTCCGTGGTTAAGGGCGCGTGTCGGTCTTCAACGTTTGCGTCTTTAGGTAGCGCCCGCTCTAGCGCGTGCGCGATGCTTGCCTGCTGCATGGAAAGCGGAACCGGATTGCTTTCATTGATCGCTTTATCGGGCATTACCTGCGGCGTCGTTTCGTAGATGCGCATTTGTTCAAGAATGCTATGCGTCGTCTCGCTATCTATCCGCTCCACGCGCAGCGCTGTTTCGAGCGGCTGTCCTTCCGCCTTTAGGATCGACTGCGCTGTGTCGGACGCCTCGGCCATATTCGAGTGGTGGGCTGGAACGTGCTGCCGCTCGGATTCGCGTTCTGTCTCAACAACCCTCGACAAGGCGTCTGGCGCTGCTTTTTCCATGCGCACAATGACCGTTTCTCGCTGAGATTCGTTCTGTGAATTGCGCTGTGATTCGGCATGCTCCGGCGCGGACTCCACCCGTTGTTGTATGGTTTCGATGCGCGGTGTCACAAGTGCGGTTTGTATCCCCTGTCCGATGCTTGGCGGGACGCTTTTCGAAGCGAAAGCTTCGTTTTCGCCTTCTACCGGAGCTTGCGGTTCGAGCGGGGATAAATCCACCCCGGGGAAAGCAATGCGCGTCTGCGCCAAACGCACCGCTTGCCGCGGCGGCAAGGTGAATGCGTACCGCAGCCCCAGCACCCCAGCGCGCGTCGCTTGCGCGTTGGTACGCAAGGGCAAACCGCTTCCCGTCAATGCGAAGACTTCATTCATCTGCGCGCTCCCGCAGATGTTCGAAATGCTTCGCCAACAAGCCGAGATAGCGCTGACGCTTGGCGCGCGGCAATTCGAGAATTGCCGACTCACCCCAGTGATAATGCAGGGCGAGGTAATGCACCTCTTCGTAAAGCCGCTCAAGTTTCATGAAACGCTCGGCAAAAAAAAAGCGTTCAGGTCGAAGCTGTAACTCATATCCGTTCCGCAATGCGGGCACGCGATATCGACGGCGAGGTCCGGTCCGGGCGCGTTATTGGCGATGAAAGTGGCCAGTTGCGCCCGCAGACGCAAGGGCAACCTCCTCACCGTCTCTTCGTCTGTAGCCGACTGTCCTTCGAGCTTATCCAGCACCCGCGCATAGAGGCGTGTGTTGGCCGCCCCGGGATTGCCTGGAAGGAATTCGGCTATCGCATCCAGGTCTGCGCCGGTTGGAAAGCGCAAACGTGCGCGCTGCGTTTTGCTTTGCTCGTCTACGAGACTCGTTTCCAGCGTAGCGGCCAGTTCATCCACTTTCCGCACCGGAATTTCGCTGATCAAAAATTCGACATCTACCTTGTGCGCGCAAGCCGTATTGCGACAGCGCACCACTTCATGCACCAGATCGCCCACTTCGATTTGCCGCAGACGCAAGAGCAGGTAATCGCGATCCCCGACCAGCATATTTTCGGTCATTCCGATATCGACCGGCGCCGGGCAGCCTTCCACACCTGCAATGGCGCGCGCGAGCAAGGCCGTTACTTGTTGCGCACCATTGACGAAACTGCCGCAAAGGATCTCTTCGTCAGCGCCGGTGAGTTCGCGCAAGGTCACATCCTTGTACCGCTTGCCCTCGTGAAGAATGCCGCCGGGCAGCGAGACGCGGCGCCCGCCTCCGCCTGCCTGCGACATCGCGTCGCGCAACACTTTGATATTGGATTCGCCCATTTTTATTGCGTCACCTGAATGCCTTCGTTTTCCAGCACGATGGTATGGATCATCACGTCGGCGGAGTTAGCGTCCAGGTCCGGCACCGCGGTGTACTTCGATACCCAGCAGTTGTAGACGCGGTAGGCCTTCACCTTCTCGTTATTGAGATTGAAAATCTCGATATCGATGTCTTTGCGGAAATTGTTCGGCGTCTTCTGCGAGTCGGCGCCTTTATTGCCCACGTAGTTGGACATCGCCGTTGCCCACGCTTCGAAGGTTTTATCGTTGGTCACGCCCTGCTCCAAGGTAATTGGCTCGAAGGACACCATGCCGGGCAGCTTGTGTTTGAAGCTGTCCATATCGCCGCTGCGAAACTCTTTGGATTCGACGCTGATTGTCAATGCCGAACACTTTGTCAGTCCCGCGACGGGAACGTTGTTCACCTTGATCCGGAATTTGAATTTGCGGAAAGGGTCGAATGCGGAAGTGCGAGGTGGCATGGGTTACTCCTTTATCAATGGTTGCTCGTTGTTTCAATCAGGTGACGCGTTCCCAGCCTTCATGTTTCAAAGTCACGCTGCGAATTCCCACCCCGCCCCCGTCTGCGGAGAGATCCGGCATCGCGACGTATTTACTGATCCAGCAGCGATGCAGTTTGTAAGTCGTGACGGGCGACGAAACATTGGCTTGTCCCGCCAGGTCGTACACGTCGATGAGTACGGTGCGCTTGAAGTTCTTCACGCTCGGATCGATATGCAGACGGGTCGCCTCGTTCGCCCACTTCTCCAAAGCCTTGTCCGCACTCCATCCCTGTTCCAAGGTCACATCGTCGTAAGTGACCTGTCCCGGGTTTTGGATCGGAGCAAGAAAATCTCCGCCTTGTTTCACCTCTGTGGCGGCCACAGTGCGGCCCAGCGCGGACACTTTCGTCACGCCGGCCACCGTGGTGCCATCCAGCCGCACTCTGAATTTGAAAGTGCGATAAGGATCGAAAGCGGAAGTGCGCGGAGGCATCGACTTTTCCTAATCAAGCTTGTGGCCGCTGCGTTTTCTGGCTGATACGGATGATCACGAACTCGGCCACCTTGAGCGGCGCGAAACGGATTTCCATATTCACGCGCCCCGCGTTCACTTCCGAGGGGGGATTGAGATCGGCGTCGCACTTCACGTCAAAAGCATCTTCCGGTTTTGCGCCGGCCAGCGCGCCTTTGCGGAATTCGCCCATGAGGAAGTCATCGATGTTGGCTTTCAACGCCGCCCACAATGGCGCGTCGTTCGGCTCAAACACCGCCCATTGCGTGCCGCGATAAATGCTCTGACGCAAATAGATGGTGTAGCGACGAACCGGAACGTAGCGATATTCCGGATCCTTTTGTGCGGCGAGCGTGCGCGCGCCCCATACAACGAGGCCGCTGTCCGCGAACATGCGCAAGCAGTTCACGCCGATGGGATTGAGAATGTCCTGTTCCGAATCGGTCACGGCATATTCGAGGCCGATGGCGCCGAAGAGGCTGGCTTCCGTTCCCGCCGGGGCTTTCCATACACCGCGTGTGTTGTCGATACGCGCGTACAGTCCCGCGATGAAACCGGACGGCGGCACAAAACGTTTTGGATTCTTACCGGGCCCGACCGGATCGGCGATTTCCAGCCACGGGTAGTAGAGCGCGCCGTAACTTTCTTTCACGGTGATCTTGTTCCGCAGGAAATCCTGCACCTTGGAGGGATCGGTGATCGGCGTGTTCTTGTCGACCTTGCCCGGCGCATCGGCAATGTAGAAGCAATCGCGACGCGTTGCGCAATAGCCTACTGCTGAGCCGATGACGCCGGGATCGATCGCCCCCGGAATGGCGATGAAATTCACATCGTCGATATCGTCCAGCGCGTGCAGACCGCTTTTGCGGTCGGCCGTACCGACGAGATCGAAGTTCGAGACCGGCGTGCCGTCGGTACCGCCGGCAAGCGGCCGCGGTTCGTTCGCGCCCGATACAAAATTGAAATCGGGACGGAAATAAGGTGAAGCACCGTCGCCATCCGAAAAACCGCTTTCCGCCTGCGTCGAAAACTGCAGGCGAATATTCGGACTCAACAAGCCGTCGTTGATTTGCAGACGATAGTAGTTGCCCCGATTGCTCTGACGGATGATGACGCGATTGCCTTCTGCCGCCGCAGTGACCGCACCGGCGGCCAGCGCGGTGATGCGATTCGCGACTTGCGTGGCAGTGACTTGTTGCAGATTGGGGAAATCCGCACCGGTCACGAAGTTCAGTGTGATTGGCGCCGAATTCGCCCCCAGGTTTCCATTGTTGACGACAATATCCAGCGTCGCGTCTTCTTCGATGGTGAAAGGCCCGACCGCGCTTTGGACGAAGGCCGGTTCGGAGCGTCCGAAACCGATCACGACATCGCCCGCGTTGTAGGCCGCGCCGCGGTTGAGCGGTCGTAAATTGAGCACCGTCGCACCCGAAGCGCCACCGTCGATTTCCAGATCGTTGTCCGTGCTGCCGCGATTGACCGTTTCGATCACGACGCGGTCGCCTTCGCGCCGCGCACGCACCAGTCCATTCGCATTAGCCGTGAACGCGGTGTTCAACTCATTGACCACCGTGTCGATACCGAGGGTCGCGTTGCTGGTGAGATTGATTGCCGGTAACGCCTGTGCGTTGATGCTCACATTGAGCGCAGTGTTGCCCACCGTGTTGAAAGTCAATCCCACCGCGCTTTTCAGCGTCGCGCCCAGGGCGGCTCCGCGCCCTTGCGCAAAACCGGCCATACCGGCTAGCGGTCCGGCGCCGGTCGAGTTACCGCCTAAAGTGAAGTACGAGTCATAGCCCGCTACATTCGAACGTAAACGTAAACGTCCCACTGTGCCGCCGTCGGCGAGGGTTGTTAGCGATGCGGTGACATTAAACGGCGCGAAAGCGGTGTTGACGGCGGCGACCACATCGGCGGGCGTCGGCGTGACAAGCGTGGCCAAATCCACGGTCCCGGTAGTCCCCTCCGGCCCTTCGATGGTAAGCACACCATTGACGCCGAAAACCACCGGGCTCGCCAGAGCGGCCGTGGAAGTCGCCGTCGCCTGCATAGGATTGCCGTTCAGCAGTTCCGTGGCCGCATGCAGATCTTCGACTTCGATGAAATCCGAAGCGTCGTTGACTTCGGATTCCACGTAGTTGTCCGCGGCCGGGTCCATGCTGAGGTTATCGAAGAGTTCGACCACCTCCCCTTCGCTGAACACCACGATCTTGAATTCAAGTGTGGAATTCGCGGAGCCATCCTCGATCAATACGGCCAAGGAATTGCCCCAGGCACCGTTTCCCTTGGCGGTAATGCGCAAGGTGTTACGCGCGGGCGCGTTCGTTTCCTGCGAAGGAAGATCCACCGTCGCCGCGCGCGCAGCGGCGTCGCTCAACACGCGGACAATGTAGCAGCGTTTTCCGCCATTGCTGAAGAACTGCTGCACCGCATACGGCAGGTAGCTCCCCGGCGTGAGATAGCCGAACTTGCGTACGAAGTCGCTCCAGTTGGTGATGAAGGTGGCTTTGTTCGGTATGCCTTTGGAGGTGATGCCGATAAAAGCGGCGGTGGAGGTGCCAACGCCTTCGATGGGCTTGACGCCGCTGGACTTCTCTTCGACGTAAACGCCTGGGTGCAGATATTCGGCCATTGCAGTGCTCCTGTTCAGTGCTTCAGTCGTTAATCAGATGAATCAGTGCGTGGAGTGAGGCTCAACCCGCGTCCTCGCCGCTCGTCTTCTTGTGATCCTTGTGATCTCTGCTGTGATCTTTACTTTCCTTGTGATCTTTGCTGTGTTCTTTCTTCTGCTTTCCCGATTTCTTTGCGGGCGAAGGCTTGGCCGCTTGCGCTTCGGCCACATGCGTTTCGTACCGCTGCACTTCTTCGAAGCGCGCTGGTAGTCTTGCAATCACGCCGGTACGCTCCCAGCGCGGAAGAAATTGATTTTCGTAAAGCAGTTCCTCGCGCAGCGGCGCCGAAGTGGCGCCCGGCGCCAGATGCAAGGTTTCGCCGCCGCGCAAGTCGATGCGCAAAAGATTGGGGGAACAGTTAAACAGTCGACAAGCCATGTCCGGCTCCCTGCGTGGAAAAGGTTTGAGGCGCATGCGCGCCGAAATCCGCGGCCTGCACCCGCTTGCCGCTTTTGGTGAACTCGCGTTGCGCGGCCGCGACGAGATGCGCCATGCCGATAGACTCTTGCGCTTCGGCGGCCAGATAAGCGGCGCCGAGCGCGATGTTGCGAATGCTGCCTCCCGCGATTTCGAAACGGTCCGCAAGGAAACGAAGATCCGCGTCTGCGTCCAGCGGTGCGGCCTGCGGAAAAGAGCGTTCCCAAATGCCCAGACGCTCCGCCGGCTTCGGCATGGCGAATTCCACACTCACATGGATGCGACGCAGAAACGCTTCGTCCAAGTGCTGGCGCATATTGGTAGCGAGAATTGCGATGCCGCTGAAATTCTCCAGTCGCTGCAACAGATAGTTGATTTCGATATTGGCGTATCGATCGTGCGCGTCGCGCACTTCGGAACGCTTGCCGAACAAGGCGTCCGCCTCGTCGAAGAAGAGCATGGCATCGGCGCGATCCGCTTCGTCGAACAACGCACGCAGATTTTTTTCCGTTTCGCCGATGTACTTGCTGACCACCCCGGAAAGATCGACACGATAGAGTTCGATCTGCAGCGCCTCAGCGATCACTTCCGCACCCATGGTCTTGCCCGTACCTGATGGACCATAGAACAACGCGACCAATCCGCGGCCGCGACTGGAAAGATTTTCGAATCCCCAGACGTCCATCACCTGCCTGCGATACCGCACTCGTCGCACGATGTCGCGCAAGAGTTCTTTTTTGTCTGGTAGTAAGACCAGATCGTCGAACTTATGCCGAGCTCGGATATTTTGTGCCAGCGCCTTGAGACGCGGGGATCGCCGTCGCTGCACTCGCCCTGAC